>NZ_JBXAQP010000013.1:0-129574 GCF_058807355.1 Allobosea sp. GW821-FHT12C12 | reverse complement strand
CGCCCCCGCCCCGCGCCCACCGGCCAGGAAGGCCGCCAACGCTCGCGCCGGAGACGCCGGATGGGAGGAGTTCTGAGGGTCGAATCCGCGCCGCCATCGAGGCGGCCCGGCTGTTTTCGTCGAAACGTCACCGATTGCGTCGGACGGCGTTGACAGGCCCGGCCGGCCCCCGTAAACGAACCGCCGTTGCCCAGGTGGCGGAATTGGTAGACGCACCAGCTTCAGGTGCTGGCGCTCGCAAGGGCGTGGAGGTTCGAGTCCTCTCCTGGGCACCACTCTTTTTCGCCTTTGGCGTCAAAGAGTTAAGCATTGATAACGAGTTGCATGGTATCCGCTTTGACACCGCGGTTTGACACCATGGCACTCGCAATGTCCCGACCCTTCACTACCAAGCAGGGTTCCTACTACCTCAACGTGAAGGTCAAGAAGGCGCTGCGCGACACCGCGCGGCCGCATCCTCACGCTTCCCATCGGCGACACCCACGCCACTGTGACCGTCACCGACAAGGTGTTCATGTCGCTCAGGACCAAGGTCCCCAGACCGCCAAGACGCGGTTCCGCCTGGCTGCGCACGCGCCGATCAGTACTTCGATGGGCTCGCCAAAGCGCCGCAGCCGCTGACGCGCACCCAGAGTGTCAAACGGCACGCAATGTTGCCCCCGATCGGCGCCCAATCTTTTGCGTGCCGAAACACACCATTGGCGCCGCACCCGATTCCGTGACGATCTACCTGCTCGACGCGAACGTGCTACGCGAGCTCCACCCGAAGGGCCACGCGCGCGTCAGGCCCTGGCGCGCGAGGGTGTCGACAGATGATCTGCGGATCAGCGCCATGGCCTTCTTCGAGAAGCCAGCGCGCTCCCGCCCCATCGACCGATGCGCCACCGCGGCGGTCTTCGGCTAGTCAAAGCGCGATGAGAATGGATTTCTGACGCAAGTTCGCTCGATAGGCTTCGCGCCCGAGGTCCTTGCCAAGGCCCGAAGCCTTCCAGCCCCCTGTCGGCAGGATGTGATCGCGCGAGCGACCGTAGCGGTTGATCCAGACAGTGCCGGCTTCCATGGCGTGAGACGCTCGGATCGCGCGCGCGAGATCGCGCGTATAGATGCCGGAGGCCAAGCCGTAGGTCGCGTGACGCGACAGGTCGAACGCCTCGTCCTCCTCGTCGAAGGTCTGGAGCGTAAGCACCGGGCCAAAGACCTCCTCGGTGATGGCTGGTGAACGACTGTCGACGCCGGCAAGAAGCGTGGGCTGGTAGAAACTGCCCTCGCACTGAAACCGCCCTCCGCCGCAGAGCACGTCGGCTCCGGCGGCGCGGGCCGCGGCCACGATGCCATCGATCCTCTCGAGTTGCCTCTCGGAGATGATCGGAGAAAACTGGCTGGCCTCGTCCCAGGTCGGCCCGGGAATGGGTCTGGCCATCTTCGCGACGATACGCTCGGCAAGCTCGTCTGCGGCTCCGCGCGCTACGACCAGGCGCGAGCCCGCGACGCAGACCTGCCCGGCATTGGCGACGATCCCGCGCGCAACGCAATCGGCTGCCAGGTCGAGATCGGCATCGGCAAAGACCACCTGCGGTGATTTTCCCCCGAGTTCGAGCGTCATCGGGCGCATCCCGGTGCGGGCATTGTTTTCCATGATAGCGGCGCCAGCCCGTGTCGATCCGGTAAAGGAGATCTTGGCGACACCGGGATGCGAGACGAGTTCCGCACCGGTCGTGGGCCCGTCGCCGAGCACCACGTTGAAAAGCCCGGCCGGAAGGCCCGCGCGCACGGCCAGTTCAGCCATGTAAAGCGTCGACCAGGGCGTCAGCTCGGAGGGTTTCAGGATCACCGCGTTGCCCGCAGCCAGCGCGGGACCAAGTTTCCAGGCGGCGAGCGCGACGGGGAAGTTCCAGGGCGTGATCGCCCCGATCACGCCATAGGGCTCCGCGGCGATGAGGCCAAGATGCTCGGCGTCGGTCGGAACGACGTCACCGCCTTCCTTGTCCGCGAATTCGGCGAAGAAGCGGATCTGTTCGATTGAAATCGCGATGTCGCCCGGAATGGCTTGCGCGATAGGACGTGTGGAGCAGAGGGCTTCGAGCCGGGCGAGCGTCTCTGCTTCGCGTTCCATCAGATCGGCCCAGGCATGCATCGCGTTGACCCGGTCGCGGGGCCGGGCCCGCCCCCAGCCCGAACGTTTCAACGCAGCTTGAGCCGAACGCACCGCCAGGTCGACGACGCCGGCATCGGCGCGCGGGATCGCCCGCAGGCAGCGACCGTCAGATGGCGCCAGAACCTGAATCGCCTCGGCACCAGAAACATAGCCACCATCGATGTAGTGGCCCGCGGGCAGAGCGATGGAGCTAGGATCAAAGGAGAGCGACATAACGGGCCTCGAGCGTGCATTGCGTATGGATAGAAGCTTGCCGGAACGTTCGATCTGGCCGCTCCCGGATGATGCATGTTTCCCGGTTACGGCACATGTGGCGAAGGCGTGGGCTGCACCGCCGCGATTGCGACAGGGCGAACGGGCGCTTGACTGCGGAGACGGCCGATTTCTGCACATTCTCGTTCAGCGGCGGCGGCGATGATTTCGGCTCCGGCGAGATGGCAGAACCGACCTTGGCACCGCCCCATGCCGAGACGCGAAATCGCCTTGGACCGGTTGGCTTCGGGGCCGGAGAGCGCGAGGCTTGCGCGCAGGGCGCCTGCCGTAATGCCTTCGCAGCGACACAGGATGCTGGCGTCGGGCAGCGCCTGTATAGCCGCCGCGGGCCACGGAAAGGCCCGCGCAATTCCAGCGGCAAAGCGCTCCAGTCGGGCGAGACGGCGCAGATCCGGCCCGGGGTCCGGAGCGGGAATCCCCAGATCCCGCAGGCAGCCTATGGCGGCGAGCCGTCCGGTTACCTCAGCCGCATCCGCGCCGCGCGGCCTCGTCCCGTCGCCGGCAAGCCAGACCACGGGCGCGGCCCGGCCCAGGGCGTCCACCCGAGGCAGCCATTGCCGCCAAAGCGGGTCATAGGCGAAGGTCGCTCCGGCGAGGTCGGCAAGCTGAGTCTCGGAGCGGAGATGCCAGCCAAGCCCGACCATATCGCACTCCGTCCGGTGCTCGCCCGTCACGTCGCGCCAATGCATGGCCTTCAGACCGGTCGCGCCGTTCTCGATCCGCAGGAGTTCCACGCCGGCGCGATAACGCCGTCCGAGGCGCAGCCGCATCCCGATTCCCCGGAGGGCGACTCCGGGCCGGGCGGCGAGTCCCGCCGCTCCCCGACATTGGGTTCTCATCGCCGCGGTGTCGAGCACCGCGGCGACGTTCGCCCCGGCCTCGACGAGTTGCACGGCCACCAGCGTGAGAAGCGGACCGCTTCCCGCCAGCACAATCCGCTGTCCGAACGTCACGCCCTGCGACTTGAGCGCGATCTGCGCCGCCCCGAGCGTGAAAACCCCCGCCGATTGCCAGCCTGGCACCGGCGCCACGCGATCCGTCGCTCCGGTCGCGAGGATCACCCGGTCCGCACGCACCGTGACGAAACCTCCGGGCCCATTGGCATGGAGCACTCCGTCGAAAAGCGCATGAACGGATGTCGACGCGCGATGCTCCACCTTCCCTGACTCGGCGAGACCGTCGAACAAGCCATGCAACGCCCGGGCCTTGACTGCTTCGGACCCGTAAAGCGCCTGCGGCGGTCGCGTGAAGCCCTCCGGCGGACGGCGATAGATCTGGCCGCCGGCGCGGACGGCCTCGTCGATGACGACAGGGCGCAGGCCCGCCGCGACGAGCGTTTCCGCCGCCCGGATTCCTGCGGGTCCCGCGCCGACGACGGCGATACGTGGAGAGATCATCGCCAGCTCTCCGGCGACGTGGTCAGGAGACGCATGCCCTCGATCAGCGGGGTCGAGCAGGCTCGAATGCGAGGGCCAGCCTCCTGCCAGATCCAGCAGTCCTGGCACGCTCCCATCAGACAGAAGCCAGCACGCCCTTCCGGCCCGAACTCGGCCGTCCGCAACCGGTCATGGACCGAGAGCACGGCGGTCAGCACGGTGTCTCCGCGCAGCGCCGTCGCCTCCTCGCCATTGAGAACGAAGACGACCGGCGCCCGCCGAAACTCGGCGAGGCGCTGCACCCTGCCTGTCATTCCGCCGCCTCTGTGAGAGGCGCCACACGGGGCAGTCCTGGGAAGCGGGCACAGGTTTCAGCATAGGCTTGCTCTAACCCCGCCAGCCCCGAACGCCCCTTCATCCGCCGGAAGATCTCGGTCTTGGCGAAGAAGCGCCAGTGGATCGGCAGGGCTGCGAGAATGCCGGTCAGCCGGTCATAGGCCGTATCGGTCCATTGCGCCTCGTAACCCGTCCTTTCGGGGCCGAAATCGAAGTGGCCGCCCGGCCCGGCCCTCTCGACCCGGAGCAGCGCGGTCGCCTCGACATCGACGTTGCCGTCCCTGAGCGCCACGCCGTACTCGGCGCGTGCCGCTGCTTCCGACACGTAACCTCGCGCGACATCGGTCGCGACGCGGTCGGCCTCGCGCGCGAAGGGATCCCCTCGCCCGCCGCCGCCGGCGGACCGGATCTCGAGCACGTCGCCCGGCTGCAGGACCGCCGTGTCGATGTTGCCGAGCCGCCGCTCGTCGGGAGTGCCGGGATTCACCACCATGTCGGAGAGCCCCGCCGCGCGGCCGCCGAGCACGCCCCAGGGCCGGAAGAAGCTCCGGTCCCGATTGCGCGCGGTGATGCGGCTGTCGGGAGCGAAGACGCGGAAGGCCATGACCGTTGCAAGCCCTCCCCGCCAGCGCCCTGGCCCGCCGCTGTCCCGCGCTAGGCCGTAGTGGATGAACTCGACCGGCGTCTCCGTCTCGGTGATCTCGATCGGCGTATTCTTCAGATAGGCCGCGTCGGCCCCCGAGCCGTTGGTGCCGTCGCGATAAGGCATCCCGCCGCCGCCGCCAACCACCGGGTTTACGGCGGCGATGACCGTGCGCTTCGTGCGCTCGTCGGTCGTCATGACGTTGATGATACAGTTGTTTCCTGCCGGCGCCGCCGGTAGGCGATCCGGGATGGCCTGGCTGAAGGCGCCGAAAATCACTGAACGCAGGCGTGCGCAGGTGAGCGAGCGCATTCCCACCGCCGCCGGCGATGCCGGATTCAGCACTGTCCCCTCGGGCGTGACGCAGGTGAAAGGACGCGTCAGGCCGGTATTGAGCAGGATCTGCGGGTTTAGCGTGTAGAGAACGTAGTAGATTCCGACGAGCAGGATCGTATGCCGGGGATCGCCGCCCGAAGGCACGTTCAGGGAGGAGCCGAGCTGCGGGTCGGAGCCGGTGAAGTCGAGTACGGCCTCCTCGCCCCGGATCGTCAGGGTGAGCTTCAGGCGGCACGGGTTGGCCTCGACCGAGTCCTCGTCGGCATAATCACAGAAGATCCAGGTTCCATCGGGGATCCCGCGCAGCACCTGGCGGGCCTGGGCCTCGGCGTGGTCGAGAAGCGCGTCGACGCCGGCGAGGAAGGACTCCTTTCCGAATTTCTTCACCATCTGCAGCACCTTGCGCTCACCCGTGTTGAGCGCGCCGACGAGGGCCTTGATGTCGCCGACATTGAGCTCCGGCTTGCGGACGTTCGTCGTCATGATCCGCAGGATCTGCTCGTCGAAGACGCCTTCGCGGACCAGCTTCATGGGCGGGAAGCGCAGGCCCTCCTGGTGTATCTCGGTCAGGGCGCGCGACAGCGAGGCCGGCACGGCACCTCCCATGTCGGTGTTGTGGATGTGGCCCCCGGCCCAGGCGATGATCTCGCCGTCCACGAAGACCGGCTTCCAGAGATGGGTGTCGGGCGCATGGGTCGCGACATGGCCGGAATACGGATCATTCGTGAAGGCGACGTCTCCGGGAGCATAGTTGTCGATCATCTCGATCGCGCGGCCATAGGTAAGGCCCGGATACCAGGTGGCGCCGAGTTCCATCGGCACGGCGAAGGTGCGCCCCCGCCGATCCATCAGCATCACCGTGAAGTCCTGCGTCTCCTTGACAAAGGCCGAATGCGCCGTGCGATGCAGAGTATACGCCATGTTCTCAGCCGCGGCACGGGCGTGATTGGCCAAAACCTGAAGGTTGGCACGGTCGAACATGGATCTACTCCGAAAAGCTCAGATGAATATTGATATGGCGGTCGACCTTGGCCGTCGCGCCTTCGGGGATCGCGAACGTCGTATCCTCCTGCGCGACGACAGCCGGACCGGAGAAACAGGCCCCCGCGGTGAGATCCGCCCGTTCGTACAGCGGCACCTGCCTGGTGGCGCCGCCGACATGGATCGGCAGGTAACGGGCAGGCGCGGCTTGAGACGGAACAGCGTCGGCTTCCGGCAACGTCAGCGCAGGCCCCGCCCCGATCGCAGCAAGGCGCAGGTTCACGACCTCGATTCTCACCGCGTCGTCGTTGAAGTCGTAGACCCGCGCATGTTCGTCGTGGAAGGCCGATGCCACCGCGCCGACATCGCCATCGACCAGCCAGCGAGGCTGCAACGGCACCTCGATCTCGTAGCTCTGGCCGGCATAGCGCATATCGGCCGAGAGGCGCAGCTCTACGGGTCCTTCGTGGCCCTGCTCGGCAAGCCAGACGCGCCCATCGACCGACAATTGCTCCGACGTGCCGGCCAGCGCCGGCAAGGTAGCGGGCTCGAGCGGCGTGAAGACGGTACGGACGAAGTCGCCCCGAAGGTCCGCCACGAGGCCGCCGAGCGCCGAGACCACGCCCGGGCGACGCGGCGCCATCACGCTGGCGAGGCCGAGTTCCCGCGCGAGAAAGGCGCCGAGCATCGGGCCGCCGCCGCCGAAAGGCATCAGCGTGAAATCCCTCAGGTCGACGCCGGCGCGCGAGGCCAGCTTTTCCACTTCGACGAACATTTCGGAGATGGCGATGTTCAGAATCGACTGCGCCGTCTCCTCGACGCCGCGGTCGAGAGCCTGGGCGAGTTCGCCCACGACGGCACGGGCGCGCGCCACATCCATCGAGAGCTGGCCGTAAGCCATGAGGCTGTGGCCGAGCCAGCCGCAGACGACCATCGCATCGGTCACCGTGGCGCGCGTGCCGCCACGGCCATAGCAGGCCGGGCCCGGGGTTGAACCCGCGGATTCCGGCCCGACGCGGAGCACTCCCTGGGCATCGACCGAGGCGATCGAGCCTCCGCCGATTCCGATCGAGCTGACCGAGACCGAAGGAATGTAGAGCGGGAACTCACCGATCAGTTCGCCGGTGCCGTACTGAGCCCGGCCATCGACGATCAGGGCGAAGTCAGCCGATGTGCCGCCGATATCGAGCGTCAGGACCCGGCCGAGCCCGGCCTGCCGCGCGAGCCAGGCCGCGCCGATCACGCCGGAGGCCGTGCCCGAGAGGAGCATGTTCACGCAGGACCGCTTGCCTTCCGCCGCGTTCATCAGGCCGCCGTTGGACTTCGTCAGCATCGGCCGGGCGGGCACGCCCCGCTCGGCTAGACGCGCCTCGAGCGCGCCCAGATAGCCTGCGACACGGGGATGGACATAGCCATTCAGGATGGCGGTCGAGCTACGCTCGTATTCGCGAATGACCGGCCAGATCTCGGCGCTGGTGAAAGTGAAGAGATCGGGCGCAAGACGGGCGATTTCGTCGCGGATCGAAGCCTCTTGCGCGGGATTGCGCCAGGAATGGAGCAAGGAGACGATGATCCCCTCGGCGCCGCGAGCACGGGCAGACTCGACGGCGTGGGCAATGGCTTCCGTGTCGGGGGGGAGGCTCTCGGTTCCGTCGGCACGCAAACGCACGGGAAGGCCGAAAATGCGGTCTCGCGGGATCAGCGGCTCGGGGCGCGAGCAAAAGAGCGAGTACATGTCGGGCATCCGCAGGCGCGCGAGCTCGATCACGTCCTCGAAACCGGCATTGGTGAAGAGCGCGAGCGAAGCGCCCTTGCGCTGGATGATGGTGTTGATCCCGACGGTCGTGCCGTGGACGAAGCGGGTCACCGTTGCGGGATCGAGACCTTCGCGCTCGGCCAAGAGCGAAAGCCCGGTAATGAGCTCCGCTCCCGGATCGTCGGGCGTCGTCAGCACCTTGAGGGAGGTCACCCGGCCCGTCCTCGTTTCGAGGGCGCAGAAGTCTATGAAGGTTCCACCGATATCGACGCCGATCTTCCAGTCGTCGGTGTGTGAGGCGGCATGTATGGGCATTGGCACCTTCCCGAAGCTCTAGCCGGCAAGCTGCCAGCCTTCCTCGACCCGGTCCAAGACGCTTAGCGTCATCACATATAAGCCCGACTTATGCAGATAGGATTTCGCCGGCGACGGCCCGGAGATGCTGCTGCATGATGTCATCCGCGCGGGACAGGGGCCGATTGCTCGCGGTCAGCAAAGCCAGGGGGCACCGCGGGCTTTCGGCGAGAGGCCGGAACACGACATCATGGAATTTCGCCCAAGGCAGGAGGTCGTCAACGAGCGCCACGCCGAGTCCGGCCTGGACAAATCCGAGCGCCGAGATCGATACGTCGACTTCCATCGAAATGTTGAGTTCGCAGCCGCGAGCTCGGGCGGCGGCGGCCAGTTCCTCGAAGGGGCGCGTGTTGTTGCGATAGGAGATCAAGTCGGCGCTGGCCAGGTCACCGAAATCAAGCACCTCCCGAGTCGCAAGAGGATGCGAAGCGGGCAGCAGCCAGCCAAAGCCGATCGACCCGAGCCGTTCGACGTTGATATCGAGAGGCTGCTCGTCATTCATCGCCAGGCCGAGGCTGGCGTCTGCCTCTCTCAGCATCCTTACGATCGTGGCAAGAGGCGCGACGTGGGAACGCAGCGTCACGGTCGGATGCTTCGCGCGGAAGGCCTCGAAGACGGAGGGCAGGATCCGGAGCGCGACCGGAGTCGAGGTAGCGACCCTGACCAACCCTGTTCGTCCAAGCCGAAGATCGGCCGTCTTCCGGCGCAGGCCCTCGAGATCCGCGAATATTCGCATGGTCTCCGGGAAGAGTTCTAGCGCCTCCGGCGTCGGGCGCAGGCGTCCCTTGACGCGCTCGAAAAGCGCGAACCCGATTTCGTCCTCGGTATGGAGCAAGATTTGGCTCAGCGCCGGCTGCGAAATATTGAGCGCCTGCGCTGCCGCAGTCGCCGTGCCGGTACGCATGACCGCAGTGAAGACCTCGATCTGCCGTGCGCGCATGATTCAACTCCATAAGTCGAGCTTATGATGTGTTTCGTCCTTCGTCTTTGACCTAATTGGCAGCGGCAAACAAGATGCCCTCAACTGCCAGCGGCGGAGAGGGAAGTGCGAGTTATCGTTCTCGGCGGCGGATTGATGGGTGCGGCATCGGCCTTTTTCCTCGCTTGGCGAGGGGCCAAGGTGACGCTCATCGAACGCAACAGGGTCGGTAGCGGCGCAACTGTGGCATCCTTCGGCAACATTCGCCGCAGTGGCCGGCATCTGACACAGCTTCCGCTTGCGGCGCGGTCGCTTGCCCTTTGGAACAGGGTCGAACGTCTCGTCGGCCGCGACGTGGAGTTTCGCGCAACCGGGCATCTGCGCCTGGCTTTCGACCAGGACGGGCTTCGCGACATGCGCGCCTTCAGCGCGGCAGCGAGCCCATGGGGCCTTGATCTGGAGGAGTTGACGCCAACCGAGATCGGGCGTCGTTTTCCGGGACTTGGCCCGTCGGCGATCGCGGCCTCCTTTTCGGCCCAGGACGGCAGCGCCAATCCGCGTCTGGCTCCGCCGGCATTCGCCTCCGCAGCGGCATCGCTGGGCGCCAGAGTGCTCGAGGAGTTCCCTGTCGCCGCGATCAAGCGCATTGACGCCGGCTTCCAGGTCGAGGGACCGGCAGGCGTGGAGGCCGGCGATATCCTGCTCAACACCGCAGGGGCGTGGGGCGCCCGCATTGCGGAATCTTTCGGGGAAAAGGTTCCATTGACCGCGCGGGGCCCTCAGATGGGAGTAACCGAGCCATTGCCCCATCGCATCTTGCCTGTCGTCGGTGTGTGGACCCGCATTCAGGAGCGGAACGCCTACTTTCGCCAGGTGGAAAGAGGCAACATCATCTTCGGCGGCGCGGCAGAGCGCGTATCCGTCGATCTCGAATGCGGGCATGCAAAGGCCGATCCGGCACGCTTGCCGCTCCAACTCCGTGCGCTTCTACCCATCCTGCCGGCCCTCGCGCAGGTGAGCGTCATTCGGACATGGTCGGGCTGCGAGGGTTATGTCGCCGACGGGCTTCCCGTTATGGGGGCCTCTGGCACCACTCCCGGTCTGTTCCACGCCTTTGGCTTCTGCGGACATGGATTTCAGCTCGGACCCGGTGTCGGTGACGCGATGAGCGAACTCATCGTGACAGGTCAATGTGAGACGCCGCTCGCGACGTTCGGCATCGACCGCTTCATGTCCGTTACCGCATGATTGCGGCCAGCGAAGCCTTGGTCTCCGATCGCGGTCGATCTCGCCATTCAATCGCGACCGCTTCGGGCAACTGGAGGGGCGTTTCGAGCCCTCATGGAGACTGGCCATACGTTCGATCGATTGCCGGCTCAACACAAGATGAGGCTGCTGTGGCCAGAGCGTCGGCCCGATATCCTAACGGCGTTCCGTTGCAGTCCGATCCGACAGCACCGGCATCATCCGATCTGCCATCATCGTGGATCATCTTTCAGCAATTCGTTTCTCGAAGATCCCCCGAGGACGGGGCTCCACCCCGCCAGCGGGAAAAGCCCGGCAATTGCAGCCGTAACCACAAGGTATCTTGGACGTGACACATCCCTCCCCCAGAATAAACCGTGCACTCATCGGCGTTCCCGGAAACGACAAGCCGGTCCTTGCGAGCATCAGCGTTCCAGCGCCCCTCTCGCACCAGGCTGCCGTCAAAGTCATCGCCAGTGGAATATGCCACAGCCAGCTCAACCAGTTGGACGCCCTGGGCCGCGCGAAGGACGACGTGCCCGGGCGTTTGCTTGGGCATGAAGCCTTGGGAATCGTCACGGAGATTGGAGCGGAAGTCGGCTCGGTCAAGCCAAATGACATCGTCATCATGTCGTGGCTGCCGCGAGCCGAGATTCTCGGGGATCGAACCATCGAAACAGTGACATTGAAGACGGATAGCGGTCATGTACTGACCTCGCCGGACATTTTCACCTGGGCTGAAGAGGCCGTCGCCGACGAGGCGTTTCTTTATCCGACAACCTGCGACCATCCCACGCTTTCCGTCCTCGGATGCGCTGTCATGACGGGAGCCGGCGCGGTGATGAACAGTGCAAAGATAAAGCGCGGCGACACGATCGCGATCATCGGCGCCGGAGGTGTGGGCGGCTCGGCGATTGTCGCCGCACGCGCCCTCGGCGCCAGTGAGATATTCGCGATCGACCTGAATGAAGACAAGCTCGCCTTGGCAAAAACCCTCGGCGCCACACAGTTGATCAATACCACGCATGCCCGCCTCGACGAAACCATCGCGGCATGGGCGGCGGCACGCGGCGTAAGCGGCGTCGATCATGTGATCGACTGCGTTGCCGCGCCGGCCACCTTCTCGGATGCATTGAAGATCGTCCGCAAAGGACGGGCCGGCTTCGGCCCTGGAGGCAATCTAGTCGTTGTCGGTGTCGCTCATAGTCCGGCGGAACTCGACCTGCGCTTTATCCAGCTCCACGGCATTTCGATCAAGGGATGCTTCGGCGGCGACACCCAGGGAGATCGTGATGTCACGACCTATGTGAACTGGTTCGATAGTGACGAGATCGGCCTTCGTTCTCTCGTCACCCACACCTACGCCTTCGAGGATTTCGATCGCGCGCTGGTCGATCTCCGCCGCGGCAGGATTACCGGCCGGGGAATATTCTCCATCGGGGGCGCGTGAGATCCGCGATCGCCGCCAGATTTAGGCAGTCAGGTGACAATTCCGGGCTGCGGCCACATGGCGGCCCAAGCGTCTTGATCGAAGGCCAGGCCCAAAGCGACGGCGGCGCTTGAACCGCTACGACCGGCGCGGGGCCATCCCGCGCGCCGGAGATCGAGCAGCATCCCGATCGCCCTCTGAGGAGCCCTCCCGTGAAATCCTACAAGATCGCCCTGATCCCGGGGGACGGCATCGGAACCGCCGTCACCGAGGCCGCCTGGGAGGTGCTGGGCCGGGTCGCGCATGGCGGCGGCTTCAGGCTCGATGGGACGACCCTTCCCTGGTCCTGCGACTTCTACGGGAAGACCGGAGCGATGATGCCGGCGGACGGCATCGAGACCCTGCGCGGCTTCGACGCGATCCTGCTCGGCGCGGTCGGCTGGCCGGCGCGCGTGCCGGATTCGGTGTCGCTGCACGGGCTCCTGCTGCCGATCCGCAAGGCCTTCGTGCAATATGCCAATATTCGCCCGCACCGCCTGTTGCCGGGGGTCGAGGGGCCGCTGCGCGCGAGTGACTTCGACATCCTCTGCATCCGCGAGAACACCGAGGGCGAGTATGCCGGGGCCGGCGGGCGCGTCCATAACGGCACGGCCGACGAGGTCGCCGTCGAGACCTCGATCTTCACGCGCAAGGGCGTCGAGCGCATCCTGCGCTTCGGCTTCGAGCAGGCGCGCAGGCGCCGCGGCAGGCTCGCCTCGGTGACCAAGTCGAACGCCCAGAAATACTCGATGGTGTTCTGGGACGAGATCACCGCGAAACTCGCCGCCGAATATCCCGATGTCGAGGTCGCGAACTACCATATCGACGCCATGGCCGCGCGCATGGTGATGGCGCCCGAGAGCCTCGACGTGGTGGTTGCTTCCAACCTGTTCGGCGACATCCTCACCGACCTCGGCGCCGCCATCCAGGGCGGTCTCGGCTTCGCCGCTTCGGCCAACATCAACCCGGAGCGGAATGCACCCTCGATGTTCGAGCCCGTCCATGGTTCGGCTCCCGACATCGCCCATCTCGGCATCGCCAATCCGATCGCCGCGATCTGGTCGGGCGCGATGATGCTGGATCATCTCGGCGAGGCCGACGCGGCAAAGGCCGTGATGGCGGCGATCGAAGCCGCCACGGCCCGCGGCGTCGGCACCGAGCCGGGCAGGCACAAGACCCAGGACATCACCGCCGCCGTGCTTTCGGCGCTGGGCTGACGGAGACCGCTTTCATGGCCAGTCAAGCCCTTCGCGATTCCGCCCTGCTGCGCCAGGCCTGCTTGGTAGGCGGCGAGTGGCGGGCCGCCGCATCCGGCCGCGCGCTCGACGTGATCGATCCCGCGACGCAGGCTGCCATCGGCTCGGTGCCCGATGCCGATGGCGCCGATACGCGCGCCGCGATCGAGGCCGCGGCCGCGGCCTTCGGCGCCTGGCGCGCCAGGCCGAACGCCGAGCGGGCCGCCTTGCTGGAAAAGTGGCATGCGCTGATGCTGGAGCATGTCGAGGATCTCGCACTGATCCTGACGCGCGAGCAGGGCAAGCCGCTGGCGGAGGCGCGCGGCGAAATCCGCTACGGCGCGTCCTTCGTCAAATGGTTCGCAGAGGAAGCCCGCCGGATCGACGGCGCGACGATCCCCGCCCCGACCGCCGACAGGCGCATCATCGTGATGAAGGAACCGGTCGGCGTCTGCGGCATCGTCACCCCCTGGAACTTTCCGAACGCCATGATCACCCGCAAGGTGGCGCCGGCCCTGGCGGCGGGCTGCGCCGTGGTGATCAAGCCGTCCGAGCTGACGCCCTTCTCGGCGCTGGCGCTCGGCGTCCTGGCCGAACGGGCCGGCATCCCGGCCGGCGTCATCAACATCGTCACCGGCATGCCCGCCGCGATCGGCGCCGAGCTCACCGGCAACCCGACCGTCAGAAAAATCTCCTTCACCGGCTCGACGCGGGTGGGCGCGCTGCTGATGCGGCAGGCCTCCGACGGCATCAAGCGGCTCAGCCTCGAACTCGGCGGCAACGCCCCCTTCATCGTCTTCGACGATGCCGATATCGACCTCGCGATCGAGGGCGTGCTCGTCTCCAAGTTCCGCAATGGCGGCCAGACCTGCGTCTGCGCCAACCGGATCCTCGTGCAGGACGGCATCTATGATCGCTTCGCCGACAGGCTTTCGGCCCGCGTCGCGGCGATGAAGGTCGGCCCCGGCACCGATGCCGGCGTCGATATCGGGCCGATGATCAACAGCGCCTCGATCGAGAAGATCGCGCGCCATGTCGACGACGCCTTGGCGAAAGGGGCCCGGCGCCTCGCCGCCGCGGCCGACATGCCGAAGGGCGCGCAATATGCGACGCCCCTCGTCCTTGGCGATGCGACCATCGCGATGCAGCTCGCCGGCGAGGAGACCTTCGGCCCGGTCGCGCCGCTGTTCCGCTTCGGCAGCGAGGACGAGGCGATCCGCATCGCCAACGGCACGCCCTTCGGGCTCGCCGCCTATTTCTTCACGCAGGACATGCGGCGCTCCTGGCGTGTCGGCGAGGCGCTCGAATTCGGGATGGTCGGGCTCAACACCGGCGCGATCTCGATGGAGGTCGCGCCCTTCGGCGGCGTCAAGCAATCGGGCCTCGGCCGCGAAGGCTCGCGGCTCGGCATCGAGGAATACCTGGAGGTCAAGGCCTTCCATATCGGCGGCCTCGGCTGAGCGGCTATGGCGCGCGGATGCAATCGCGGCGTCGCGACAAAAGGCGGCGGTCGACCGTCTCGCCATGATCCTTCTCGCTTTCAACGCGGCTGCGCGCTTGCGTGTCCGTGGCTAAGATCTGGCGGAGAAGCCGCCCGCGCAATTCACGAGGGCGGCAGATAGTCCGCAAGGGGGGCGGTGAACCGCAATCCGCCCCGCATGCCCGGCACGGAGTACCCGCAAATCCAGAGCCGCACGCTGCGCCCGGCCGCATGAGGAGCGAAGCGGCGTAACCGCCGCTTCGTCCGCGCACACATGAATCAGGAAGATCGGGATCAGCGGCCGACCTGCTTGTTCCACTCTTCAACCCACTTGGCCTGCCGTGACGGAATCTCCGCAGCCGGAGGCAGGAGGATCTTGGAGAGAGGCGTAATCTGGCCCGCAACCGACGGATCGAGTTTGGCCTTGGTATTGCCGACCCCATATCCGATCGCCGATCCGAAGCAGGATTGCACCTCTGCGCTCAATGTCGAGTTGATGAACTGCCAGGCCAGTTCCGGGCTGTTCTTGACCTTCTGCACAATGACGGGAGAAGCGTAGTTCCCCGGCTCGAGCAAGGCGAATGCAAAGTCCGGATGCCCATCCTTGATGAAGTTCCACGCACGGCCATCCCAATATGTGGCGACATCGATGTCGCCTCCATTTAACGCATTGAGGACCTGATTGGGGTCGACCCAGAACGTCATGTTTCCGCTTTTGACGAGCTTCTTCAGAACGTCAAACGCCGGCTGGACGTTGTCGATGTCGCCGCCATAGGTCGCAGCAAGCTGGATGACCGAAACCGTAAGCCCTGCGGAGGGGTAGCTAATGTTCGGCATCGATGCCTTCCATTTTCCCGCCAGTGCTCCCTCATAGAATTCCTTCCAAGTCTTTGGCGGATCCTTCACCACTGTCTTGTTATACAGGATGCCCATGGCGCCATAGTTATGAAGGACGCCATACCCCTCGCCGGCCTTGGCAAAGGCGGGCGCAACGTCCGCGAGGTTGGCGACCTTCTCCACGGTCATCGGATCGACCAATCCACGGGTGATCGCATCGTGAGCGCTATCGGTGGTGTTGAACAGCACATCCAGCGGCGGCTTGGCCGAGCTCGCCGCTATCTGATTGAGCCATTGGATGGGCGATCCGAGCGAGACTTCCACTTTCTTGCCAGTGGCCTTCTCGAACGGGGCGATCGCACACCGGCGCAGACTTTGCTCCCAAATTCCTCCAAACGCGCCCACAGTCAGATCAGCGGCTTTCGCCGCTGTGAAACTGCCGCAGAGAACGGCAGCGACAGTTAAGCCGGTTCGCAAGTTCAAACGTGTCCGACGCATCGTAATCCCCTCCTTTTGAAGAATGGCCCGCGGGTCGCACATTACTACCTGCCGGAGCCAGCTATTTCATTATTATGAAGATGCGGCTGGCATGCAAGGCTAATTTTCGGAAGCCGCGAGCGTCGGGAAAGGCGGCATAAACCCTTGTCGAGTCCGAGCTTGCGCATTCACTGGGATGTTCCAACCCCGCCCGGCACAGCGCTATTGCGAGAGGCAAATCTTCATGATAATGAAGGAAAGATTGGATTTGATACGGATAGGGTCAGCAATGGCGCCCCCAACGAGTGCCACCAACGATGTCGGGATTAAGAGTTTCGACGAAACAACTCTGGCGTTCGGCGCAGTCGTCAAGCGCCTCAGGCTCGAAAAAGGCCTTTCATTGGAAGCTCTTTCGAAAATCGCAGGACTTTCGATCGGCGCGTTGAGCCAGATCGAGCGCGGAAATGGCAATCCGTCGCTCAAGACCTTGACCGCGCTGCGGCTCGCCCTGGGGGCGGACATCAGCGATCTACTCGGCGAGGCCCCGCCTCTCCCCAAGAGGCGCGAGGATCCGAGTTTCGTCACGCGTATCTCTGGCCGCCAGCGCGTGAAGCTGGCTCATCTGAGCGAGGAACTTCTATCGCGGGGCGATCCGAACGACCTGCGCTTGATGATCCTGAGCATTGAGCCCTGGGCGTCGTCAGGTGACAAGCCGCTCACTTATCCCGCCGAGAATGGCGGGATGATCATGTCAGGGCAACTTCTTCTCCGGGTCGGGGGTGATGAAGCGCTCCTTTTCGAAGGGGATAGCTTCGTGTTCGAAAGCTCTGCGGCGTATAGTTTTCAGAACCCGACGGGTGAAATCGCAAAAGTGCTTTGGGTTAGGGGATCGCGTCGCCTCAATGCCGATATTTGATAATCGTTCTATAAAACCTGATGCTGTCGGAACGCAGGGGAATAAAATCTAATGACGAGTTCTACTCCACTTGAACTTGACGGAGTGACGAAGTCATTCGGCCTGGTTCAGGCGCTCAAGGAAACGAATCTCCGCGTTGAAAGCGGCGAGATGCTGGCGCTGCTGGGGCCATCGGGCTGCGGCAAGACCACTACGCTGCGCATCATCGCCGGCTTCGAAATGCCCTCGACCGGCAGTGTGCTGATCGGCGGTCAGGACGTGACGGAACTGCCGCCGAACAAGCGCGCGCTGGGCATGGTCTTCCAGAGCTATGGATTGTTTCCCCATATGACGGTCGGCGAGAATGTCGCCTACGGCCTGAAAGTCAGAGGTATACCATCCGCCGAGCGGACCAAGCGCGTCCGCGAGATGCTCGGGCTGGTGCGTCTCGATCGGTTCGAGGATCGCGCAATTCATCAACTGTCGGGGGGGCAGCAGCAGCGCATAGGCTTGGCTCGATCACTGATCACTGATCCCGCCATCTTGCTTCTGGACGAGCCGCTTGGTGCGCTTGACAAGAATTTGCGCGAGCGGATGCAGTTCGAACTCCGCGAAATCCAGCGCCGTCTGGGCATCACTTGCATCCTCGTCACCCACGATCAGGAAGAGGCGCTGACGATGAGCAATCGTATTGCGGTGATGTCGGAAGGCCAGATCGTCCAAGTGGGCAGTCCGACCGAAATCTACGAGCGCCCGCTAACCCGGTTCGTCTCGGAGTTCCTCGGCACGGCCAACATCTTCGGCGGAATCGTGGCCGGCGAAGTCGAAGGGGGCGAATGGCTCGTCAAGTTGCGGCAAGGCGGCTTCGCCAAGATACGGGCGGCGACACACGAACTCGCGCTGGGGCAGACGGTAACATTGGCGGTTCGGCCAGAGCGCGTCGATTTCGTTCCCCGCAGTGAAAACAACCCTCCAGCGAGGGTCATGGACGTCGTATTCCGGGGCAGTTACTTCGCCTATGAACTGACGCTGGAGCAGCAGAACGAAACCGTCGTGGTCTACAGCAAATCGAAAAGCCCGATCCCCGAAGACGGCCGCGTCGGGCTGTCATGGGCTGCGGAATCCTCCATTCTGCTCGCCGCGGAGGCGGACCATGACGCCGCCCGGTAACGCAGGGACAAGCCGGGCGCACGGCAGTTTCAAATTGGCGACGTCGAGTTGGGCCGTCCCTGTCGTTGTCTTCCTCATCGTCTTTTTCGTGATACCGCTCGTCGGGAATTTCTGGCGGAGCCTCTCTGCCGTCGGCGAGGCCGGGCGGACGCTGTTTTACTACCAGAAACTCCTCTCGGATCCGTTCTATCTCGGCGTCCTGGGCGAGACCTTCAAGGTCTCCATCATCACGACCTTGCTGTGCCTGATCGTGGGATACCCGGTGTCCTATTTCATGGTCCGCTATGCCGGAAAGTGGAATGCCCTGATCGTCTTTTGCCTGATCGCTCCGCTGCTGACTTCGATCATCATGCGGACCTTCGGCTGGACAGTTCTGCTTTCGAGGCGGGGATTGCTCAATACCTGGCTGACGGATCTGGGCGTGATCTCCCGTCCGATCAACATCCTGAACGATCCCGTCATGGTCTATGTCGGCCTGGTTCACGTCATGGCCCCCTTCATGGTGCTCTCAATCACCGCCGTCCTCCAGGGCGTGAACATCAGACTCGAGGAATCGGCTCGCATTCTTGGCGCAGGAAAACTGCGCACCTTCCTGACCGTGACGTTTCCGTTAAGCCTCGACGGGATCGCCACTGGGTGCATTCTCGTCTTCGTTCTGACCAACGGGAGCTTCCTGACGATGCTGTTGCTGGGCGGAGGAGCCGTGAAAACGCTTTCCCTGCTAATTTACCAGCAGTTCAACGTGTCGCAGGACGTCGGCTTTGCCGCCGCCATGGGGAACGTCCTGTTGCTATTCGCGCTCATCTGCCTGGCAATTCAGATGCGGATCGTGCGGCGTCGCGGAGTAAAGACATGACAACGCTGGTAGGTGGGCGTCCTTTGACCGCCCGGAGGGCTAAGCCGAACTGGGCGGCGGTCGGGATTGGCATCTTCGTGGTGCTCTTTCTGATCTTTTTGCTGCTGCCGATCGTGGCCGTCGTCTGGGCCTCGTTTTCCTCGGCCTCGTTCATCAGCTTTCCCATCCGAGGTTACAGCCTGCGCTGGTATTGGAGAATCTGGGAGTACCAGCCCTTCATCGACGCGCTGCGCGTAAGCATCCAAATCGCGTTTCTCTCGGCGCTGGGTGGAGCGATTCTGGGAGTTCCCGCGGCATTGTGGATCGCACGGTCGCGTGGCTCGGCGGCAGCCTGGCTCGCGAACTTCCTTCTTGCCCCACTATCGGTTCCCGCGATCGTGCTCGGTTTCTCGCTGCTTTACTGGCTCTCGACCTTGGCTCTGGGCATCTCGTTCCTAGCCCTGACGATTACCCACACCGTCGTTGCCATCCCCTACATCGCTCGAACGTGTCTGGCGACCTACCGAGCGATCCCTGTGGAGTTCGAGGAAGCCTCGGCAGCCTTGGGAGCGACACGCTTGCAGACCCTGCTGAACGTCACGCTGCCGCTGGTGCGGCCGGGGATCTTTGCGGGAGCTCTTTTCGCGGTTCTGATCTCGCTCGACAATCTGCCGCTGTCGTTCTTCTTTGGAAGTTCGAGCACAAACACACTGCCGGTAGTCATGCTGAACTACATGCAGAACCAGTTTGATCCATCGATCGCGGCCATCTCCACCGTGCAGATGTTTATCGCGGTCGGAACCCTGCTGATAGTGAACTTCTTCTACGGCATCGAAAAGCTGACCGCCGCCTAGGCCGGGGCTCGGCGATCTCGCGTTATAGAGAACGATCTCGCCTCGCAGGTGCTCATCGCCGTGTAAAGGGTTGCCGATGATTACTGGAGTTCCTGCGCCGACGGCGTCGCCATGCGAAGCCCTCGGCCACGCACGGTGGACCCTGGGGCGGGTCGCGCGGATTCCGCCCGGCTGGGCCGTGACCACATAGATTCGTAAGAATGGAAGGCAGAAATCGTATCGCCATCGTTAAATGCTAAACATTTCTTCTACTATAAAATACTTTCAGAGAAAAACATTCAAATACGACAACAACACCCTGCTGGAAAGATGATGAATATGTCAACTTCTGCCATTTTATCCGACTGGATAGCACATTTCGATTTGCGGGATGCCCCCGACGACGCTGTCGAATGCGCCAAGCTCTGCATCATCGACAGCGTTGCCTGCATGATCGGCGGCGCCTTCGTCGATTCCTCGAAAGTGCTGCTCGATGTGATGAAAAGAACCTGCGAAAGCGGCAAGGCGACCGTCTTGGGAACAGGCGACAAGCTTGGCTTGATGACGACGGCGTTTATTGGCGGCCACAATGCGAATGCGCTCGATTTCGACGACTGTTTCCGCCACGGCGCCGCGGCGCATCCAGGCGCCACAATCATTCCGCCCGCACTGGCCTTGGCGGAAACCAGGGCGCTGTCCGGCCGGCAGTTCCTCAAAGCGGTGGTGGCCGCTTATGAGGTATCCCTCAGGATCGGCCGCGCCGTAGACGCCAGCCCCGAGCGCAAGGCCGCGGTGATGGGGTTTAGTCCTTGGCAGACTTTCGGCGCCGTGGTTGCCGCTTCCGCCCTCTTGGATCTGCCGCCCTCTCACATACGAAGCGCATTTGGATTGGCAGGCGCGCAGGCTCCGGTTCCCAGCATTCGAAAATTCGTTGACGGCGCGCGCCCTTACTCATGGCTGAAGAACAGCTACGGCATGTCCTGCCATGCGGGGCTTCTCGGCGCCCTGCTCGCGGAAGGCGGCTTCTACGGCAATCAGGAGATCTTCGACGGACCCAACGGCTTCTGGATCATGTCGGGGTCGGATCGCTACGCTCCCGAAAGCACGGTCTCCGGTTTGGGAACGGACTGGCTCGTCCGCGGCGTCGAGTTCAAGCCCTACGCCTGCTGCCAATGGACACATGCGATGCTCGACGCGCTCGGCGAAATCGCATCGAAAGTGAACGCGGACGACATCGATCATGTGGAAATCTACGGCTTTCGCGATCTGGTCCATGCGCTTGGCGGAGAATTGCCCGCATCCCTTACCGATGCTCAGTTCAGTGCGAAATACCTTGCTGCCCTGGAGTTGCTTCAGCGGTCTCCTTCGCATGGGCTCAAGGAAGCCGACCTGAAAGATCCCGTGGTCGAGGGGCTCGTCGATAGAATCGTAATTCGCCAAGATCCGTCGCTTGACGAGGCCCAGGATCTGCGGACCGCCATGCCGGCACGCATCGTTTTGCGCACGGTCCCGGGCGAGATTCACGAGATATATCGCGAAGCGTCCGATATCCACAACTCGGCAGGCCTCGCCGGGCTGGATCTGGTCAATCGCAAGTTCCTGGAGATGACGGCTCCAGTCATTGGCCAGAAGAGAGCCGCAACCGCGCTCAATCTCTTGCATGAGATCGAACGCCATACCGCTCCCGATCTGATCGGAGCGCTCACTTCGTGAAGAGATCACTTTCGTCATCTCGTATTGTTGTCCCGCGAACCGGCGGGTGCAACGTCAAAGCGCCGCGCCCGTGCGAAAAAGGCGCGCGCCCGGGCCCAAGGAGGAAGTGATGGCATACCGGGTCGGAGTCGACATCGGAGGGTCGTTCACCGACTTCGCCCTGTTCGACGAGGAAACCAGAAGCCTGAAATCGTTGAAGGTGTTCTCCCGCCCGGACGAACCCGGCGCGGAAGTCCTGGAAGGCATCAGGCTGATCGGCGAGCGGTATGGCATCCAGCCATCCGACATCGGCTACTTCACCCATGGCACGACGGTCGGCATAAACACCGTCATCCAGCGCACAGGCCTGAAGCTCGCGCTGTTCACCACCGAGCATTTCCGCGACGTACTTGAGGTCGCGCGCCTCAAGATTCCCGACATGTATAACATCCTGTCGAAGCGTCCCGAGCCGCTGATCCCACGGGAGCGCGTCTTCGGCATCCGCGGGCGCATGCGCGCGAACGGAACCGAAGCCCAGGCTCTGGACGAGGACAGCATCGCCTCGGCCGTTACAGGCGCCATGGCCGCCGGGGCCGAGGGCATCGTCGTTTCGCTCCTGCATTGCTACCGGAATCCCGCTCACGAGGATCAGGTCAAAAGCTTCGTCCGAAGGTTCGCTCCGAATCTTCCTGTCTTCCTGTCGAGCGAGACCTGGCCGATCATCCGGGAATATGAGAGGACGATCACCGCCACGATCGGCGCCTATGTCCAGCCGCGCGTGGCCCATTACCTGGGCTCGCTGCAGAAAGCCCTGAGGCGTGCCGGCGTCACGCCGGAGCCGCGGCTCACAAAGTCCAATGGCGGGGTCATGACCGCCGAACAGGGCAAGAGCGAATGCGTCCAGATGATCCTGTCCGGCACCGCCGCGGGCGTCATCGGCGCCAGCTATGTCGCGGAGGTCTGCGGCATCGCGAAATGCATGAGCCTCGACATAGGGGGCACTTCGGCCGACGTCGCCATCATCGTCGACGGTCAGCCACAATACGGCATCGGCGAAGTGATAGGCGAATTCCAGATCTACATTCCCTCCGTTTCGGTCAGTTCCATCGGCGAGGGCGGCGGCTCCATCGCCTGGGTGGATTCGCAAGGCGTCCTGAAGGTCGGCCCGGAAAGCGCCGGCTCCCGCCCGGGCCCTGCCTGCTACGGCCGCGGGGGTGAGCGGGCGACCATCACCGACGCCTTCGCCGCGCTCGGCCTCGTCGGCCTGTCCGAGATCGGCTACTCGACGGTGACGATCGATCGCGACAAGGCGCGCGCCGTCGTCGGAGACCTAGCACAGAGGCTCGGCCGCAATATCGAAGAGACGGCCGAGGCGATCGTCCGGATCGCGGTCTCGGGCATGTATACCGACGTCAGCGCCCTGGTCTCCCGCTTCGGTATCGATCCGCGCGAGTTCTCCTGTCTCGCCTTCGGCGGGGCGGGGCCGATGCTGGCCTGCTTCCTCGCCCGCGAGCTCAGCATGCTCGAAACCGTCGTTCCGCCGACGCCGGGCGTTCTTTCGGCCCTCGGAGGGCTGATCGCCGATGTCCGGAGCGATTTCATCAAGACCCTTTACGCCGACCTCGTTCCTGCAACGGCGGCGGCCATCCGCGACGAGTTCGAGGCGCTGAAGGTCAAGGCGCTTGACTGGCTGCGGAAAGACCAGGGCTACGCCGGTCCGCCGCGGCTGATCTTCTCGGCTGAGATGCGCTATCGCGGTCAATCCTTCGAGCTCGACACGCCACTTGACGCCGAGGCGATCGGGCGCTGCGACCCGGCGGCCCTGGCCGCCGCCTTCCATGCTGAACACAAGCGGGTCTACGGACATTCCGATCCGGCGGCGGCGGTGCAGGTGATTTCCCTGCGGCTCGTTATCAGCGGCCAGACCGCGAAACCGGAGTTCCAGCGCCACGAACCCATCTCGGAACCGGCGCGGCCGCGCCGGCATGCCGAGGTCTGGCTCGACGGCGCCAGCCGCTCCGTCGCGGTCTTCGCGCGCACTGATCTCAAGCCGGGCCAGAGCTTCTCCGGCCCCGCCGTGGTCACGCAGGAGGACTGCACGACCGTCGTGCCGCCCGGCATGGCGGTCACGGTCGACGCCTACGCCAACCTTCGCATCACCCCGGAGATCGCGTCGTGAAGCTCGACAACACCACGCTGCAGGTGCTCGCCAATTATTGCGCCGCAGCCGCCGAGAGCATGGGCTGGACGCTGATGCGGACGGCCCACTCGACCTTCGTCAAGGAGACCGAGGACTTCTCCTGCCAGGTGCTCACGCGCGACGGCCTGACCGTCGCCTCGCCCAAGACCTTTGGCGCGACCTGGTATACCGGCCTGGACTATGGCGACGTCATCAAGCTCTTCGACTACGAGGACGGCGACATCTATGTCACTAGCGACCCGTATTCCGGCAACGTCGCGACGCATACGCCCGATCTTCACATGTGGAGGCCGGTGTTTCGCGACGGCGAAGTCGTCTGCTTCGTCGGCAACCACATCCATAACACGGATGTGGGCGGTGCCGTCCCGGCGACGTTGTCGCGCACCCTGACGGAGATCCAGCAGGAGGGCCTACGCATCCCGCCGATGCGGCTGATGCGCGCAGGCGTCATCAACCGGGACCTCGTCGATCTGATCGCCCATAACGTGCGCCTGCCGGATCAGAACTGGGGCGATCTCAACGCGCAGATCGCCTGCACCACCGTCGGCGAGCGCAAGATCCAGGAGATTATCGACCGTTTCGGCACGGACGGCTTCGTCACCGGCCTCGGGCAGCTCCTGGACTATGCCGAGAATCAGTGCCGCGCGCTGATCACACAGATTCCAGATGGCGAGTATTTCTTCGCCGATTATGCCGACGAGGACCAGGCGAACGGTTATCCCGTCCGGATCGCCATCTCCCTCAGGGTCCACGGCGATTCCCTGACGCTCGACTTCACCGGCTCGGACCCGCAACTGGCGTCGTCTCTCAATATGCCGACCGGCGGCAAGGAAAGGCATTCCCTCGTCACGATCGGCACGATCTATTCGCTCTATTGCCTCGATCCGACAATGATGCTGAACGCAGGCCTGATGCGCCCGACACGGGCCGTCCTGCCGGAGGGCACCGTGATGAACGCGGTCAAGCCCGCCGCCGTCGGCATGCGCAGCCTTTTGTGCTCGCTGGCGCAGACGGTTACGATGGGAGCCTTCTGCCGCGCCCTGCCCGATCGCTTTCCCGCGTGCGCAGGCAGCGCGACCAGCGTGATGAACGTCAAGACCAGCACGAAGACGGGCCAGCCGATCATGGCGTCCATCGGACCCGTCGGTGGCGGCGCTGGCGGCAATGCCCGCCAGGACGGCGCGGAAGGCAGCGGAGCGCAGGCCTCCTTCCTCAAGAACACGCCAGTTGAGATCAGCGAGGCGGAAATTCCGATCACGATCCGGCGCTACGGCCTGGTGCCCGATTCAGGCGGCCCCGGCCGCCATCGCGGCGGAAGTGGACTCGAGATGGAGTTTCAGCTCGATGCCCCGCAATCCCTCGTCACGGCCCGCAACAGAGACCGCTCGGTTTTCTCCTCCTGGGGGTTCATGGGAGGAAGGGCCGGCGCAGTTTCCCGCTTCGTCAAGAACCCTAGCAGCCTGACGGAAGTAAACCTCGGCTCGCAGGACGTCGTCCATTGTGATCCCGGCGACATTATCCTGATCCAGGGGCCGGGCGCTGGCGGCTACGGGTCGCCCCTGGAGCGGCCGGCGGCGGAGGTCCTGCTCGATGTCAGGCGCGGCCTCGTCTCGATCGAGCGCGCACGTTCCGATTACGGGGTGATCGTCACCGTGGATAGCACCGTCGACGAGGCCGCCACCGGCCGCGCCCGCGCCGAGATGGCGAGCGAGGCCGACCGGGCCGAGTTCAACCATGAATCGCACCGGATCGCCTTCGAGGCGGTCTGGACGCTTCCGCGATACGCGGCTTTGACGCGCATCCTCGCAGCGGTTCCCGTGACCTGGCGCTATTTCGTCAAGCATCGGGTCTTCGCCGCGATCAAGGAGCCGCCGGCGGGAGGCGACGGGTCCGCCGATATCTATCGAGCCTATGGCGAAGTCACCATGCGGTTCACCGACCTGCCAAGGGTTCTCCCGGACACTTCTACGCCGGCGGTCACGTGAACGGGCTCGGGCGGGTCGAGAGGACATGTCGGTGGACGTTAGCCGGCTGCGGATTTGATAACCCATCGGTCGACTATCAGGCGGGGCGGCGGGCGGGAACGGCATCGATAAATCCGCGCCATGTGCGGCGAAAGATTCGAACAAGGTCAGAGTGATGGCAATCCAGATAGACAGTGTCCAGAACAGCCTCGACTTTCCCACGCATGTAGACGCGATCGTCATTGGCGCCGGCATCGTGGGCGTCTGCACCGCCTATGAACTCGCCCGGAAGAGCGTTTCGGTCGCTCTCCTCGACAAGGGCATTGTGGCCGGCGAGCAATCGAGCCGCAACTGGGGGTGGGTGCGGCAGCAGAATCGTGATCTCCATGAGCTCGCGCTTGCCATGCACAGCCTGCGACGCTGGGAGGAGATCGGCCAGGAGATCGGGCGTGACCTCGGCTTCCGGCGGACGGGCAACCTCTTCTGCACCAATGATCCGGCGGTTGTCGCTACATGGGAAAAATGGGGCCTGTCGGCGAAGGAACAGGGGTTCCACAGCGAGCTCCTTACCGGCGCCCAGGCGAAAGAACGTTCGCCTGGAAGCGTGTCGCGCTGGGCCGGCGGCGTCTGGTCGCCGACCGATGGCCGCGCAGAACCAGCCATGGCGACGCCGGCCATAGCCGAAGGCGCCAAGGCCTTTGGCGTTTCGCTCCACCAGAACTGCGCGGCTCGCGGCCTCGAGATCACCGATGGACGCGTCGTAGGCGTCTGGACCGAGCGGGGCCTGATCCGATCCTCCATCGTGGTGGCGGCCGGCGGCGCCTGGAACTCCCGCTTCTGCCGCCACCACGACATCGACCTTCCGGTGGCGAATATCGGCGGAACCGCGCTCCGCACGCAACCCGCTGAGAATATTCTCACCGCCGGGAATTTCTATGCTCCAAACTTCGCACTGAGGCGCCGCCTGGATGGGGGATACACGCTCGCGGTGCCCGGCCACGGCACGCTGAACATCGCGCCGCAAAACTTACGATATGCAACCAAGTTTTACCAGATGTACCGCGCGAAGTTGGCGAAGAAGCTAAATTATCGCATCAACAGCAGCTTCTGGAATGGCCCCGAAGCTGCCGGTCGCTGGCACAATGACGAGGTTTCGCCCTTCGAAAGAATCCGGGTGTTGGATCCGGCTCCCGACGGTGAACTCGTGAAGACGGCCATCGCGAATCTCGTCCAGGAATTTCCCGCCTTGCAGGGAATCGAGGTGGCAGCCTCGTGGGGGTCGATGATCGACACGGCTCCAGATCTCTTGCCTGTCATTTCGACGGTTGATGCGCTGCCCGGTCTGGTGATCGCCTCAGGCTTCAGCGGCCATGGCTTCGGCGTCGGCCCCGGCGCGGGATTCCTGGCAAGCCAACTGGCCCTGGGAGAAAAGCCTTATGTCGACCCTACGCCTTACCGGTTAAATCGCTTCACCGATGGCTCAGCCATCCGGCGGCCCGAAATGATGTAGCGAGATGACCGTCCACCCGGATGTCCTTCTTATGGATGGCGCGCATCCCCACACCCACCGTTCGTGACACGCCTTAAAATTATTCGTTTGGGTCATTGAGCGCAGTTCGCTCAGCCGCGCAGGGCTTTTTCGTGGGCTTTGGCGAAATCCGCCATGCTGTTGAAACAGAAATCGTATGTCGGCATCTCTCCGGGATGCAAGGTGGCGCCGAAACCGCTCTGGTCATGCCGGCGGTAGATCCAGCAGGATGCCAGGCCGTGCCGGTTTGCCGGAGCATGATCATGGTACATGCTCTCGGCCGTATGGAGGATCTCGTGCTTCTTGATGCCGAGCATCTCCAGCTTCGCCAGCATGTAGTCGAAATTTCGATCCGACGGTTTGTAGGAGCCGATATCCTCGGCCGTATAGACCGCGTCGAATGCGACCTGAAGCCGTTTGTTGCTGGCGGCGAAGCTCTCATTGTCGACGTTCGACAGGATCGCCAGCTTGTAGTAACGCTTGAGATACTGGAGGGCTCCAGCGGAATCGCTGAAGGCAGGCCAGTTTTCTACCGATCGGCCATAAGCCACGCATTCTTCCCAGGTGACGGAAAGGCCCCATTCTTCCGCCAGGCGCTTGTAGACGATCGGCAGCAGGTCTCGGTAAGCCTTCGTTGGGGTCTGCGACTGCTGCGAGGACTCGTGGCGCGCATGGGCTTCGAGAACCCGGTCGCGCGAAGGCGCCGCCGGGAGCCGGCTCATCAGTGGAACGAGGCCTTCGAGCAATCCCGTTTCCCAGTCGATCAGCGTTCCATAGCAGTCGAAGGTCAGGACCTTGAAATCGGTCAACCTCATAATTTCGCCCTGACATCCGAAGCTCAATTTCAGCAGGCCCGATTGAATAGCATCGTTTCGAAGCGCATCGACCATGGCTCACGCTATCTCCGCTTAGGCTTCGATTTCGAGCCCCGTCAAGGGCCGCGAGCAGCATGCCAAGATGTAATTCTCGTCAATTTCGTCGTCGAGGATACCGCCATTATGGTTCATCTCCACGTCGCCTGAGAGCTTCCTGACCTTGCAGGTTCCGCAGAGGCCGGACTCGCAGGCGGAGGGGATGCGAACGCCCGCGGCCCGCGCCGCCTGTAGCACCGTTTGTCCGGGGACGCATTCTCCGTCCACTTCGGACAGCGCGAAACGGATTGCGACGGTTCCCGGTGCTGCGCCCGGCGCTCCCTCCGTCTCTAAGCGACCCGAGACCGGCGCGAGGGGAGCCTCGCGCGGTACCTCGCCGAAACTCTCCTGATGATAGCGCGCCATGGCGAAACCCGATGTGGCGAGCACGTCCCGCATCCCCGCCATGAAAGGGTCCGGCCCGCAGCAGAAGATCTCGCGGTCGCGGAAATCGGGACTCAGCAGCGGAAAGCGGATCGCGTCGATGCGTCCGATATGGCCCGACCAGCTTCTCCGCAGGGATCGCTCCTGCACGACGAAGCTCAGCGAGAGCGCCGGCATGTGGCTAGCGATCAGCTCGAGCTCGCCGCGGAAGATGATGTCTTCCGGCCGGCGGGCGCAGGTGACGAAGACGACGTCGGTTCCGGGCGCGCAATCGGCGAACCAGCGCAGCATCGACATCAGCGGCGTGATGCCCGAGCCGGCCGAGAGGAAGAGGTATTTCGACGCCGGATGGGCGTGAGACGTGAAATTGCCGGTCGGTCCGTAGGCTTTGACCAGGCTGCCCGGCTTGAGATTGTTGAACATCCAGCGCGTGCCGACGCTAGACGGCTGCGCTTTTACGGTTATGGCGATGGAGAAGGGGCGGCTCGGCGAGGAGGACAGCGTGTAGGTCCGCATCAGCTGCCCGTCGCTCGTCGGCAGCTCGAGCGTCACGAACTGGCCGGGCCGGTAGCGAAACCAGGTTTGCGCGTCCGACCGGAAGGTGAAGGTCTTCACCTCCGGGGCCTCGTCGACGACGCCGGTCACCTCCAGCGTCTGGAGGCGGTCGTTCCAGGGCTTCATCTCGTCGAGATGCCGGTACGGGCCGGCATCTTCCGTGACGTCCGGGTTTGTCACGTTAGGCGACATCCTTGAGGGCGGTCGCTCCGGCTCCGCGCAGGCGCGGCTCCATGAAGCCGCTATACCATTCGACGAACTGGATCACCCCGCCTTCGTGAAGTTCCGAATAGGGGCCGGGCTCATAGGCCGGGGAGCGGATGCCGAAGGCGTTCTCCTCCACGATCTGGCGATCCTGGTCGTTGGTCTCGGTCCAGACATGGATCAGCTCATTGAGCTTGTAGTCCACGCCCTCGACCGCGTCCTTGTGGACCAGCCATTTCGTCGTCACCTCCGTCTCGTTGGCGCTGAGCGGAACCAACCGGAACGTCACCGCATGGTCGATCAGGACGTGGTTCCACGTCGTCGGATAGTGATACAGCATCAGCGCGCCGATGCGGTCGGCATTCACCTGGTCCGACAGATGGCGCTGGACGGCCGGTTTGCCGGTCAGGGTGTAGCTCACGGCGTTGCGCAGGAGCGGCGCCCGGATGGCGCGGAACTGACCGTCGTCGTTGATGGTGAAGCGCGCCGGCAGGCCCGCCGCCTCGCATTTCGTCCAATGCTCGACCATCTCGGGATCGTCGCCGCCGCTCACGCCCGTCACATTGGGCGCCTCGGGGTAGGTCTTGCAGAGCTCGGGATGGTTGGCGGCGCAGTGGTAGCACTCGCGGTTGTTTTCCCAGACGAGCTTCCAGTTGCCTTTCTCGATGATCGTGGCCTCATGGGCGATCTTCGCCTCCGTCAAGCGATGAGGCGCGAAATAGGGCTCCATCAGCGTCCGGAACGGCTGGAAATCCACCGGATCGTCGGCCAGGCAGATGAAGATGTAGCCGGCCACGCTCTCGCAGGCGACGGGCTTGAGCGAATGGGCCAGGGGATCGAAATCCTCCGCCATCTGGCGTGCGAACAGCAGCTTGCCGTCGAGGTCGTAGGTCCACTGATGATAGGGGCAGACGAGTCTCGCCGCAGTGCCTTTCGCGCTGGTGCAGACGCGGCTGCCGCGATGGCGGCAGGTGTTGTGGAACGCCCTGATCTGGCCGGCGCGATCGCGCACCACCACCACCGGATAAGTGCCGATCTGGAGGGTGACGTAGTTGCCGGCCTTCGGGATCTCGCAGGTGTGGCCGGCGAAAAGCCAGTCGCGATACCAGATCAGCTCCATGTCGGCCGTGAAGAAATCGGGGTCGATGTAGAACGGCTGCGGCAAGGAGTGCCCGTACTTCCGCGCACGGAGCAGTTGCAGCATTTCACTACGGACGCTCATGGACCTGTCCTCTCTCGGAGACGTCTCGGGATGCGGCGGACGGTCTGGGGCCGCCTGACGATACGCCACATCATCCTTTTGCGATCGATCGGCCCGCGCAAGAGCGCCATTCCGGCGATCGACACTCCCTTCTATCCGGCGTCCCGTCCAAGAGGAGCGCCGGCTGGAAAGCGGCCTTTCGGGGCAGACGACCCATCGTGCTCGCCGACGGAGCCCAAATACGGATGATGGTAATCTAGCAGCCTGCCCCAGCACAGAAGGATATCGCTGCGACATCGCCTTTTCGCAAAGCTGTCAGTCGAGCCGGCCCTCATCGGGAGGCCGGCCGGCAGGACGCAGAACCCGCGTCCGCGGCACGGCTCCAAATTCATAGTGATTTCAAGCCTTTGAATTTGCTTACGAATGCCCGGAATTTCGGCGCTGTGGACACGGGGCTGCGAAGTCATGTGTTTTCAAGCACTTAAACATCTCAACCGGACAGCAGGGCATTTGACGGGCCTGGCGGCCTGTCGCGAAATGACAGGCCCTTTGTCGCGGCAGTCCTATGGCGATCGGTCCCATGCCGTAATTTCTACAAATGCAGAATGCCTTTTCGGTCAATTATATGAGCTGTTGATGAACGCATAGCTGGTGACCGTAAATGGGAAGCGCAAATATTAAACCGCGCCTGTTCGTTTTTTGTCTTATGCCCGAGTTCACCTTGCTGGCGTTCTCATCGGCAATAGAGGCATTGCGGCTGGCAAACGCTGTTCTCGGCCATGATGCCTATACTTGGCGCTTGACCACGAGCGACGGCAACGAGGCTCGCGCCAGTTGCGGCGTATCGCTCCGGAACGACAGTTCCATCCTGATGGAGCGGCAGCACTCCTTCCGCCTGAGCAAGCCCTTCATGGTGGTCGTCTGCGGGGGCCTCAACGTCGAGCGCTATTCCAGCAAGGCGATGGAGGCCTGGCTGCGCGAGTGCCGGCAAAACGGGGTCGCGGTCGCGAGCCTGTGCACGGGCGCCCACATGCTCGGACGGGCGAAGCTCCTCGATAATCGCAAATGCGTCATTCACTGGGAAAACCAGCCCGGTTTCGTCGAACAGTTCAGGGATGCCTCGGTCCGGACCGGATTGTTCGAGATCGACGGCGCGATCCATACCTGCGCCGGCGGCGCCGCATCCTTCGACATGATGCTCCACATCATCCGGCGAGACTATGGCGACGACGTCGTCGCCGGCGTCTGCGAGCTCGCGATCGTCGACCGCATCCGCAAGGCCGACGATCGTCAAAGGCTGCCCTTCGCATCGTCCGACCAGAAAACCCACCCCGCCGTCGCGCACCTGATCGAGCGGATGCAGCAGAGCTTGACCGACCCGGTCCCGGTCGAACGGCTCATCGCCGGTCTCGATTTGACCCGGCGGCAGGTGGAGCGGCTGTTCCGCAACGAATTGGGCAACTCCCCGGCCCGGTACTACATGAAGCTGCGGCTGGAGCGTGCCCGGCTGCTTCTACAGCAGATGAGCATGCCGATCGTCGAGATCGCCATCGCCAGCGGCTTCTCGTCCGCCTCCCATTTTTCCAAGTGCTATCGCGACACTTATGGCTGCTCGCCGCAGGAGGGGCGCAAGCCCAGGCCCCCGCGCGGCGCGGCGGGATCTGTCGCGGGCGTGGCATGACGGGTGCGCGACGCAAGGCCCGCTTGCCGGTCTTCGGAGCGCCGCAGGAGGCGAAAGGTCGAGTCAGCTACCGCAATCTTCCGGAGACAGCGGCGCCGCCGGGAGAGCTGATAGTCGTGCGCCGCATCAGGGGAACGAAAAATGAAATACCTAACTGCATTGAGCTGCCTTGCCATCGGGCTCGGCACGGCGGGGCCGGCTGCGGCGCAGACGCAGTGCCGTGAGACGACGATCGCCGCGATGAACTGGCAGAGCGCCCAGGTGCTGGCCAGCATCGACAAGTTCATCCTCGAAACCGGATATGGCTGCACCGTCTCGATCATCTCCGGAGATACCGTCCCGACCCTGACCTCGATGGTCGAGAAGGGTCAGCCCGACATCGCGCCGGAAGGCTGGGTCGATCTCGTCCCGGAGGTCATGAAGCGTGGCCTGGCCGAGAAGAAGCTGGTCGTCGCCGGCGACGCCATCTCCGACGGCGCGATCCAAGGCTGGTTCGTTCCCAAATACATCATCGAAGCCAATCCCGGCATCAAGACGATCGCCGACGCGCTGCGTCGTCCCGACCTGTTCCCGGCGCCGGAGAATCCGTCGAAGGGCGCCGTCTTCAACGGCCCGCAAGGCTGGGGCGGCACGATCGTCACGTCGCAGCTCTTCAAGGCCTATGGCGGCGAGAAGGCGGGATTCACGCTGGTCGACACCGGCTCTGCGGCCGGGCTCGACGGCTCGATCGCCAGAGCCAACGAGCGCAAGACAGGCTGGCTCGGCTATTACTGGTCGCCCACCTCCATCCTCGGGCGCTACGAGATGGTGAAGCTCGATTTCGGCGTGCCGTCCGACGCCGCCGAATGGGTTCGCTGCAACGCGAAGGCCGACTGCCCCGATCCCAAACCGAACGCTTGGCCCACCGACCGCGTCCAGACCCTGGTGACGGCGAAGTTCGCCGAACGCGCCGGCCAGCCGGTCATCGACTATTTCAAGGCCCGCACCTGGTCGAACGCCACCGTCAACACCCTGCTCGCCTGGATGACGGCCAACCAGGCGGCCGGCGAAGATGGCGCCAAGTACTTCCTTCGCAACCAGAAGGAGATCTGGACGAAGTGGGTCTCGCCCGAGGCTGCGAAGAAGATTCAGGCGGCTCTCTGAAGTCCCGGCTGCCTGACGAGAAAGGCCCGACGATCCCCTGCGGATCGGCGGGCGCCGCTTGCTCGGCAGCCGCGACAGGCTTTCTGCAATCCGAGATGAGGGGATCGGCATGGATTGGTTCTGGAAATTCCCGAATCTTGATGCTGACAAGCTGAGGATTCTTCGCCTCGGCATCGACGACGCCTTTCGCGGCTTCACCCGTGCCTATGGCTCTGCGATCGAAGCCCTGTTCGAGCCGTTGCGCTATTTTCTCATCCAATCCGAATGGCTGCTCCTCAACACGCCCTGGCTGATCGTCATCGCCGTGATCGGCGTGCTGGGCTGGGTCGCCAGCCGTAGCTGGTCGATCGTAACCGGCGCGATCGTGACGCTTCTGCTGATCGGGTATTTCGGCATGTGGGAAGACACGATGCGGACGATCTCCATGATCTTCGTCTGCACGGTCATCGCGCTGATGCTCGGCATTCCCATCGGCATCGTGATGGCGCGCTCCGATCGCGTGCAGAGCGTCGTCAACCCGGTGCTGGACGTGATGCAGACTCTGCCGAGCTTCGTCTACCTGATTCCGGTCGTCATGCTGCTCGGGATCGGCAGGGTGCCGGGGCTGATCGCCGTCGTGATCTACGCGATACCGCCGATCATCCGCCTGACCAATCTCGGCATCCGGCTCGTCGACAAGGAGGTCCTCGAGGCGGCCGACGCGTTCGGCTCCTCGAGCTGGCAGAAGCTCAAGAACGTGCAGATGCCCTTGGCGATGCCGACCATCATGGCCGGGATCAACCAGACCATCATGATGGCCCTGGCCATGGTGGTCATCGCCTCGATGATCGGCGTGCAAGGCCTGGGTCAGCCGGTCCTGCGGGCGATCAACAACCAGTACTTCACCATGGGCATGTTCAACGGCCTGGCGATCGTCGGCATCGCGATCATCTTCGACCGGATCACCCAGGCGTTCGGCAAACGCATCCAGAAACATCAGGGCCATGCCCATGACTGATGCGGCGCAAAGCCCTCTCGGGCAGAACCATCTCGGGATCGAGGTCAAAGGCCTGTCGAAGATATTCGGCCCGCGCCCGGACCGGATCGTTCCCCTGCTTCGGGAGGGGGTCGGCAAGGCCGAGATTCTGGAACGGCACGGCCATGTCGTCGGCCTCAACAACATCAATATCGACATGCCGGCCGGCTCCATCCAGGTCATCATGGGATTGTCGGGCTCCGGCAAGTCGACCTTGATCCGGCACATCAACCGCCTGATCGATCCGAGCGTCGGCGAGGTGCTGATCGGCGGCGACGACGTCGTCAAAATGTCGGAGCGGGAGTTGCGCGAGTTCCGGCGGCACAAGACCGCGATGGTCTTCCAGAAATTCGCCCTCCTGCCGCATCGCAACGTGCTGGAAAACACGGTCTACGGGCTCGAACTGCGCGGCCTGCCGAGAGCCCGGCAGATCGACTCCGCGATGTACTGGCTCGAACGGGTGGGCCTGACGGGTTTCGAGACCCGGTATCCCAATCAGCTTTCGGGAGGGATGCAGCAGCGCGTCGGTCTCGCGCGGGCGCTGACGAACGACGCGCCGATCCTGCTGATGGACGAGGCCTTCTCCGCGCTCGACCCGCTCATCCGCGTCGACATGCAGACCATTCTCCTCGGGCTCCAGAAGGAGATCAGGAAGACGATCGTGTTCATCACGCATGATCTCGACGAAGCGCTGCGTCTGGGCGACCGCATCGCGATCCTGCGCGACGGCGAGGTGATCCAGAAGGGCGCCTGCCAGGATATCGTCCTGAATCCCGCGGACGAATACATCAGCAGCTTCGTGCGGCACATCAACCGCGGGCGCGTCATCCAGGTCCAGACGGTGATGGAGCCGGACTCCGCGGATGGCGGCCCCGACGGGGTCGAAATCCGCAAGGGCACGGTGCTGGAGCAGGCCGCGTCCGTGCTGCTCGAATCCGGCAAGGGGCATCTCGTCGTCGTCGACGATCGCGGCCAGAGGCTGGGATGTCTGTCTCTCAACCGCCTCGTCGCAGCGATGGTTTCGGCGTGAGAGCCATGCCCGGCGGCCGGCCCATCGCAGCACAGCCGCGTCGTCGGAGTGATCAGGGGATCAGCGGGTGAGAGAACGTCGCTAGAGCTAGCAGTCCGGCAGGTTGACCGCCAGGCCGCCCAGGCTCGTCTCCTTGAACATCGTGCTCATCTCCTCGCCAGTCTGGCGCATCGCCTCGATGCAGTTGTCGAGCGGCATGAAATGCGATCCGTCGCCGTGCAGGGCCAGCGAGGCCGCCGCCTTCATGGCGCCGATGCCGTTGCGTTCGATGCAGGGAACCCGCTGTCGCGGGCCATGCACGGCATCGCGGCCGCATTCTCGAACGGATAAGGCCACATGGCCGGATCGCCGGATCGCCGGATCGCCTTGGGAGCCGGTGGCCGCGAGAGCGTCGATCACATCGGGGATCAGCTCTCCCACGCGGCCGGAACTCCTGTTCGCCGAAGCAGCGCGTGGCGCCCGCCGAGGTCCCAAGCGGACGCCCAACGTGATCGCCGGCTTTCGGGATCGAAGGGTATCGCGTTCTTGTTGCAGGTCAGGCCGGCCCGCTCCCGAGCGCGCTCCGCGTCGCGCCCGGTCACGTCCTTGGGGCGGAGGTCGACTAGGCGGAGGCGCCGGCAACGATCAGTTTTGGTCGCGTTACGAGGACACGGGCGCGCAGGTCCTCGTAGTCGATCCGCTGGTCGGAGCGGCGGACCTCGTAGCTGACCACGTCGAACCATTTGCCGGACATGGTGACCGGCTAACCATGCGTGAGATGGCCGCCATGGGCGAGCGACATCCCCATGATCCTGTCGCCGGGCTGGAGCAAGGCGAAGAAGACGGCCTGGTTGGCCTGCGCTCCCGAATGCGGCTGCGCATTGGCGAAGGCGGCCCCGAACAATTGCTTGGCGCGGGCGATCGCGATCGTCTCGACCTCGTCGACGAACTCGCAGCCGCCATAATGGCGCCGGCCGGGATAACCCTCGGCATATTTGTTGGTCAGCACCGAGCCCTGAGCCCGGAGCACATCGGCGGAGGCGATGTTTTCCGAGGCGATCAGCTCGATCTGATCCTGCTGGCGAGCAAGCTCGCGGGCGATGGCGGCGGCGATGGAGGGGTCGGAGATCACATGCGGCGAACGGGTTTGCAGCACGATCCGCTCCTGTCGACCTGTCAGAGGCCGTGCTCGATTTCGCGCCCGACGGTTTGCAGCAAGTGCCAGACATGGTCGGCGAAGGAGCGCCAGACCTCGATGCGGAAGCTGTCGGGCGCCTCGCGCAGCAGGATGATCTGGGCCTTGTCGATGATGGTCCGGCAGCCGCTGCCGACCGACATCGCCTCGACATCGAAGGCGATCGCCGATTGCAGCGCAAAAGCCGCCCCCGCGCCCGAGATCAGGATCCCCGTCTCGCGGTGACCGATAGCGACCAGGCTGTGCGGGACCGTGGCGTAAAGCGTCGAAAAGCGCTGCTCGATGCTTTCTTCCTCTGGAATTGGGACGACGAGATACCATTCGTCGGGTCCCAAACAGACCGCGCCCCTGTCGGCGGACGAGGCCATGCCGCCGATCGTCTGCGGTAAGGCCAGCCCATAGACCTGCGAGGCGGCATCGAGATGGTGCGGGTCGATCCTGAGGCTGAAGCGGGCGGCATCGGCGACCAGGGTGAGGGTGAACGACAAACCGCCATGGATGTTCAGCGCGCGGCATGGCGGAGGATGAAACTCATACGCTCGAGCCGATGCTTCCTTCACCGCGGGCTTAGTCACTGTTGACTCGGTATCGACGTCAGGCGCGCGCCCAAACGGAGGATGATACTGATATATGCTCATGATCGGCGCCCTATGCGCTCAAGCGCGCATTGTCGGGATCGACGAAGACCGTCCCGGTTACTTCCGCACGCAGCGTGCGGTCCGGCATGGGGACATGCACGATCTGTCCGATGCGCGCCCTGCCGCCTTCGATCACCGCAAGCGCGATGGAGCGGCCGAGCACGGTGCTCCAATAGGCGGAGGTCACGTGGCCTACCATCGCCATGGGGCAGGGCTGGTCGGGGTCGAGCACGATCTGCGCCCCCTCTTCGAGCACGATCTTCGGGTCGACCGTCAGGAGCCCGACGAGCTCCTTTCGATCGGCCTTGAGCATGTCCGGCCGCGTCAGCGAGCGCTTGCCGACGAAATCCGGCTTCGCCTTGCCGATAGCCCAGCCGAGCCCGGCATCGTCGGGCGTCAGCGTGCCGTCCGTGTCCTGCCCGACGATGATGTAGCCCTTCTCGGCGCGCAGGACGTGCATGGTCTCGGTGCCGTAGGGCGTGATGCCGTAGACCTGCCCGTCGTGGATCAGCCTGTCCCAGACGGCGCGGCCATGGCGCGCCGGCACGTTGACCTCGTAGCCCCGCTCGCCGGTGAAGCTGACGCGGAACAGGCGCATGGGCACGCCGCAAATCCGGCCCTCCGCGACGGCCATGTGCGGAAATGTGTCGTCGGAGAGGTCGATGCCTTCGACCAGCGGCTCCAGCAGGCGGCGTGCATTGGGACCGTTGAGCGCGATGACCGCCCATTGCTCGGTCGTCGAGGTCAGCCACACCTTGAGGTCGGGCCACTCGGTCTGGAGATAATCCTCCATCATGGCCAGCACCCGCGCGGCGCCGCCGGTCGTGGTGGTGACGTGGAAACGGTCGCTCGACAGCCGGCCGATGACGCCGTCGTCGCGGATGAAGCCGTCCTCGCCCAGCAGCAGGCCGTAGCGGCAGCGGCCGGGCGCGAGCTTGCTCCAGGGGTTGGTGTACATGCGGTTCATGAATTCGGCCGCATCGGGCCCGACGATCTCGATCTTGCCGAGAGTCGAGGCGTCGAAGATGCCGAGCGACGTGCGCACGGCCGTGCATTCGCGCGCGACCGCCGCATGCATGTCCTCGCCCGCTTTAGGGAAATACCAGGCCCGACGCCAGAGCGAGACCGGCTCGAAGACCGCGCCGTTCGCCTCGGCCCAGCCGTCGATCACCGTCTTGCGGGTCACCTCGAACAGGCGGCCGCGGCTGTAGCCGACGAAGGCGCCGAACGTCGTCGGCGTATAGGGCGGCCTGAAGGTGGTGAGCCCGACCATGGGAGCAGGCTGGCCCACCGCATCGGCCGCGATGGCGAGACCGTTGATGTTGGAGGTCTTGCCCTGGTCGGTCGCCATGCCGTTGGTGGTGTAGCGCTTGATGTGCTCGATCGACCGGAAGCCTTCGCGGACTGCGAGGCGGATGTCCTTGGCCGTGACGTCGTTCTGGAAATCGACGAAAGCTTTCGCCGTCGCCGCGTTGCGATCGGTCGGCAGCTCGCGGTTGTTCGCACCTGTCAGCGCGACCTCGCCGTCGACCTCATAGGTCGAGACTGTTGCTTCGAAGCCGGCATCGGATGCGGCAGCCGCACCGGCCTCGGCCCCTTGCGCAAGCGCGGCGGCGAGGCCGAAGGCGCCGTTGCCGGCCCCCGCACAGCGGCCGGCCTCGGCCGGCTCGCCCGGCAGGAAGGCCTGCGCCTCCTCCTGCCAATCGAGCTTGCCTCGGGTGTGCGAGAAGAGATGGACGCTCGGGGTCCAGCCGCCGCTCATCAGCAGGGCGTCGCAGGCGATCATGCGCGCACCGCCGGTCTTGCCAGCGACGGGATTGATGCGGACGGAGCTGACCCTCAGCCTGCCTTTGGTCCCGGTCGGCGTCCAGCCGGTGAGAACCTCGATACCCAACGCCGCAGCCGCCGACGTCAGATGGCCGGCTACATCGGTGCGGATGTCGACGATCGCCGCGACCGCGACCCCGGCCCTGGCGAGGTCGAAAGCGGCCAGCCAGGCGCTGTCATGCGAGGTGACGATGACGGGGCGGTCGCCGACCTTCACGCCATAGCGGTTGAGATAGCTGCGGGCCGCGCCCGCGAGCATGACACCGGGGCGATCGTTGCCGTCGAAGACCAGGGGCTTTTCGATCGCGCCCTGGGCGAGCACCACCTGTTTCGCACGGATCTTCCAGAGCCGCTCGCGCGGCGCGCCTTCCGGCGGCGAGGAAAGGTGGTCGGTCAGCCGCTGACATAGCCCGACGAAGTTCTGGTGATAATAGCCGATCGCCGTCGTGCGTGGCAGCAGCGTCACATTCGCCAGCGCGGAGAGCTCGTCCACGTTGGCCTTCAACCAGGCCCATCCGGACCCGCCGTCGATGCCGGCATCGGTCTCGGAGAGCAGCGAGCCGCCGAGCTCCGCCTGCTCATCGACGAGGATGACTCTCGCTCCAGCGCGTCCGGCCTCCAGCGCGGCCGCCAGACCGGCCGGCCCGGCTCCGACGATCAGCACGTCGCAATGGCCGAAGCGGCTGGAATAGACATCTGGATCGGGCTCTGTCGGAGGCTTGCCGAGACCCGCCGCCCCGCGGATAAAGGGCTCGTAGACCCGGTTCCAGAAAGACTTCGGCCACATGAAGGTCTTGTAGTAGAAGCCGGCCGAGAACAGCGGGGAGAGCGCGTCGTTGATCGCGCCGACATCCCATCTCAGCGACGGCCAGCGGTTCTGGCTCGTCGTGGTCAGCCCCTCCGAGATCTCGAGCACGGTCGCGCGCGTGTTCGGCTCGACCCGGCCTGGTCCGCGATCAGTGCCGACCAGAGCGTTCGGCTCCTCCGAGCCGGCCGAGAGGATGCCGCGCGGGCGATGGTATTTGAACGAGCGGCCGACGAGATGCACGCCGTTGGCGAGCAGGGCCGAGGCGAGCGTGTCGCCCAGGAAGCCGCCATAGGCTACGCCGTCGAAGCTGAAGCGGACCGGCGTGTCGCGGTCGATGCGCCCCGTGGCGGAAACTCGGCAATCGCTCATGGCCGGGCGTCCTCGATTTCGGCTTGGCTCGGGCGCGGAAACCCGGCCTTGTAGGTTGTCACGAACTTGTCGCTGATGGTGTCGCGCACCGCGTTGAAGAAGCGACCGCAGCCATGCATGTGCCGCCAGCGCTCACAATGGAGACCGCGGGGGTTCGAGCGGATGAACAGAAAGTCGCGCCATTGCTCGTCGGACATCGTCGACGGATCGTCGGGACGGGCGATATGGGCCTCGCCGGCATAGACGAACTCGACTTCGGGACGCTCGGCCTCGCAATAGGGGCAGCGGATGAGAAGCATCGTCGGTGTCCCTCAATGCGCGACGGCGGCGGCGGCGGCTTCGTCGATCAGCCGGCCCGTCGTGAAGCGCTCGAGCGTGAAGGGCGCGTTGATCGCATGCGGCTCGTCGCGCGCGATGGTGTGGGCGAAGACATGGGCCGAGCCCGGCGTCGCCTTGAAGCCGCCGGTGCCCCAGCCGCAATTGACATAGAGGCCGGGGACGGGGGTCTTGCCGAGGATCGGCGAGCGGTCGGGCGTGACGTCGACGATGCCGCCCCATTTCCGCAGCATGCGCATGCGGGTGAAGATCGGGAAGATCTCGCAGATCGCCGCGATCGTGTGCTCGATCAGCGGCAGACCGCCGCGCTGGCTGTAGGAGACGTACTGGTCCGTGCCGGAGCCGATGACGAGCTCGCCCTTGTCGGATTGCGAGATGTAGGCGTGCACCGTATTGGACATGACCACGCAGGGGAAAACCGGCTTGACCGGCTCGGAAACCAGCGCCTGGAGCGGATAGCTTTCCAGCGGAAGGCGGACGCCGGCCGTATCCATCACGACCGAGGTGTTGCCGGCCGCCGAGACCGCGACCTTCTTCGCCCGGATGAAGCCTCTGGCCGTATCGACACCGATCACATGTCCGGCGGCGTCGCGGCGGATGGCGGTGACCGGACAGTTCTGGATGATGTCGACGCCGCGGGCGGCGGCCCCGCGCGCATAGCCCCAGGCCACGGCGTCGTGGCGGGCGACGCCGCCGCGCCGCTGCAGGGCGGCTCCCATGACCGGGTGGCGCGCATCGGGCGCGATGTTGAGCGGCGGGCAGAAATCCCTGGCCTGCTCTGGCGTTAGCCATTCATTGTCGATGCCGTTGAGGCGGTTGGCGTGGATGTGGCGCTTGAAGCTCTGGACGTCACGCAGGTTGTGAGCCAGCATCATCACGCCTCGCTGCGAGAACATGACGTTGTAGTTGAGCTCCTGCGAAAGACCTTCCCAGAGCTTCACCGCATGCTCGTAGAGCATCGCGCTTTCATCATAGAGGTAGTTCGAGCGGATGATCGTGGTGTTGCGGCCGGTGTTGCCGCCGCCGAGCCAGCCCTTCTCGATAACCGCGACCTTGCCGACGCCGTGTTCCTTGGCGAGATAATAGGCCGCGCCAAGACCATGGCCGCCGGCACCGACGATGACGACGTCATATTCGGCTTTCGGTTCGGCGTCGGGCCATTGCGGCCGCCAGTTCTTATGTCCCGTCAGCGCGTTGGTCAGCAGTGCCGAGAACGAAAAGCGGCTCATTGCACACCCCGGGCGACGATGGATCGTCGGGACTATTGCGGCTCGGTCGCGATCTGGACAGGATTTTTACGCCAAACCAGTCGCAACTATACGACATGGGTCGTCGGGGATGCCTGTGCGCGGACCTTTGCGCTGGTGCAGTAGCGCCGTTCAGTCATGCACCGGTGCTTTGCCGAGATTGCCCCGGCGCGCATCCCCCTCCAAGCCCGCTCTGCGGGTCTGGTGCGGTTTCTGGTTGAAGCGGCGCTGGAACATGCGGCTGAAATGCGAGGAATCGCAGAAGCCGCATTCGACGGCGATGGAGGCGACCGACTTCTCGGTGGTTTCGAGGAGATGGCGGGCAAACGACAACCGCACCCCGAGAAAAGCCGCTTGGGGAGAGCTTCCGAGCGCCGTGCGGAAATGCCGTTCAAGCTGGCGCTTGCTGTTGCCCATCCGCTCGGCGATCGCCGTCATCGAAAGCGGCGTGTCGATGTTCTGCTGCATGATGAGGAGCGCTCGCTTCACCATCGGATCCTGGGTGGTGAAATCGAGCGGAATGCCAGGCTGGGGCTTCTCCGCCCGCAATGCGTCGTCGATGATCATGATGTGCAGGCTCTTGCTGGCCTGCGCGCGCCCGACATGCTTCTCGACCAGATAGGCGGCGAGATGGGCAGAGCTCGCACCGCCAGAACAGGTGAGACGGTCGCGGTCGACGACGAAAATCTGGTCGGAGACCGGGCTCAAGCCGTCGAACTGTTCCAGAAAATCCGCATGGTGGAACCAGCTCACGCAGCACCGATAGCCATCCATGAGACCGGCGCGATGGAGGATGAACGCTCCCGTGCAGACGCCGACGAGCGGCACGCCCGCCCCCGCGGCGTCCTGCAGATAATGCGTGTAGGCGGCGCCGAGATTGGAAATCTCGTCGATGAGGCCTCCGACGACGACGATGTAGTCGAATTTCGTGGGGTCGCCCAACCGTTCCGTCGGTTGGACGGTAATGCCGCAGCTCGCCGGCAGCGCGTTCAGCGTGTCGGACAGGACGCTCCAATCGCATAGGATCGGCCGGCTCCGGTCGCCTTCATCGGCGGCGAGCCGCAGGACGTCGACGAAATTGGCAAAGGCGCACAATGTGAAGCGCTTGGCCAGGATGAAGCCGACCGACAGCCGAGAGTCGTTCGCTCTCGGCCTACGACCCCGCATGGTCGAGCGCCAGGAGACGACGTCGCTGTCTCGTAGCGTGGTGCTCATCGTCCCTGCCGATCGCCCTGCTGAGCCCGCATGTCGTAGCGATGATCCTGTTTTGACGCAAATATTCTGTCTGCTGCCGAAAAACGACGCAATATTCACGCCAACGAGCGGCAGCACATCGCCGATAACGGCTTGGTGGCCGCCATCCGCGAGCTCTCCGAACCTGAGCGCCAGACTCCGGGATGACGGCGCCGAAGGCAAAGAGACGAAGGACCGGTCCATGAGCGAAAATGCGTATATCCTGAAGCTCAGTTGCTCCGACAAGCCCGGCATCGTCGCCGCCGTGACGACGGCCCTGGCGTCGCGCGGAGCCAACATCGTCGAATCCAACCAGTTCTGGGACCGCCAGACCAACCAGTTCTTCCTCCGGATCGCGTTCAGCACCCCGGCCGGCATCGATCGCGAGGCTCTGGAGCTGTCGCTGAAGCCCCCGGTCGACCGTTTCGACATGAAGCTGAAGGTGGAGGATCTCTCTCGGCGGCCGAAGATCGTCATCATGGTTTCAAAATTCGACCATGCGATGCTGCACCTGCTATATCAGATCAAGGTCGGCTGGCTGAACGCGCAGGTGGCGGCCATCGTCTCGAACCATGACGACGCCCGGCGTGCGGCTGAGCACGAGGGCATTCCGTATCACCACTGGAAGGTGACCAAGGACAACAAGGCCGAGCAGGAGGAAAAGCTCGTCGAGTTGGTGAAGGATACCGCCGCCGAGCTCGTCGTCTTGGCGCGCTACATGCAAGTTCTGTCGAACGAGCTGTCGAACCGGCTGTTCGGCATGGTCATCAACATCCACCACTCATTCCTGCCGAGCTTCAAGGGGGCCAAACCCTATCACCAGGCGCATGAGCGCGGCGTGAAGCTGATCGGCGCCACCGCCCATTACGTCACGTCCGATCTCGACGAGGGTCCGATCATCGAGCAGGAGACCGTGCGGGTCAGCCACGCTTTGACGTCGGAGGATTTCGTCGCGACAGGGCGCGATATCGAGTCGCGTGTTCTCGCCCGGGCGGTGAAGCATCACCTCGAAGGACGTGTGATGCTCAACAACCATCGCACCGTCGTGTTCACGCCCTGAAGCATCGGTCCGAAAAGCGGAATGCGGTTTTCGGCAAAAGCCGATGCAAGAACAAAACTCTAGATCCTCGGGGATATCGTATCCGGCCCGAGGATCTAGACACTGTCGTTATTCTGTCGCGGTGCCGCGCGCCCCGTCGCGAATCTGTCAGGCTCGACCGGGCCGACCGACTACAGTCGCTGTCCTGGAGGAAAGAAGAATGTCCGCATTTCCCGAGCGTGCCCGGGTGGTGATCGTCGGTCTGGGTGGCATCGTCGGCGCCTCGATCACCCATCATCTGGTCGAGCGCGGCTGGGACGACATCGTCGGCATCGATAAATCCGGCATCCCGACCGATATCGGCTCGACGGCGCACGCCTCCGACTTCTGTTACACGACCAGCCATGACTTCCTGAGCTGCTGGACGACGCTGTACTCAATCGATTTCTACGAGAAGCTCGGGCACTACGCGCGGATCGGCGGCCTCGAGGTGGCGCGGGCCGGAGACGACGAGCGCATGGACGAGATCAGGCGCAAGGTCGCCTCCGCCAAGGCGTTCGGCACGCGTGCAAGGCTGATCGAGCCGGCAGAGATCAAGGAAAAATTTCCGCTGATCGATGAGAGTTTCCTGCAGGGAGGCCTCTGGGATCCCGATGCTGGTCTCGTCATTCCGCGCTCGCAGACCGTGGCGGGCAAGCTCGTCGACCAGGCCGTCACCGCCGGTAAGGTGCGCGCCTTCGCCAACACCTCCGCGACATCGCTGGTGATCGAGGACGGCCGCATCAAGGGCGTCGTGACGAACCGCGGCACGATCCATGCCGATCATGTCGTCGTCTGCGCCGGGCTGTGGGGCCGGCTGATTGCGGCCATGGCGGGCGAGGATCTGCCGGTGATGCCGGTCGACCATCCGCTGACGTTTTTCGGCCCCTATGACGCGTTCGCCGGCACCGGCGCCGAGATCGGCTGGCCGTTGCTGCGCGACCAGGGCAACTCGGCCTATATGCGCGACACCGGCGACCCCAGGACGGCCGAGGGCGGGCAGATCGAATGGGGCTATTATGAGGAGAACGAACCGCGCCTCGTTCATCCGCGGGATCTCTTGGAGAAGGAGCAGGCCAGGCTCTCGCCGTCGCAGCGCGATCTCGACATGGAGCAGATCCTCGCTCCGCTGGAACGGGCGATCGAGCTGACGCCGATCCTCGGCGAGCTCGGCTACAACGAGGGCCATTCCTTCAACGGCCTGCTCCAGACGACGACCGATGGCGGCCCGTCCATGGGCGAGAGCCAGAAGGTCAGGGGGCTGTGGTACGCCGTTGGCATCTGGGTCAAGGACGGCCCGGGCATGGGCAAGCTCATCGCCGACTGGATCACCGACGGGCGTACCGAGATCGACCACAGCCGCATCGACTTCGCCCGCTTCGCCCCGTTTCAGCTCGACGAGGCGTTCATCGCGGCGCGCTGCACCGAGACGGCGCGGAAGATCTACAACCCGCCGGTGCACCCGCGCGAGCCCTTCGCCGGCGGGCGCGGCATTCGCCGCTCGCCTTTCCACTCGCGCGAAAAAGAGCTCGGCGGCTATTTCATGGAGCTGGGCGGTTGGGAGCGGGCCCATGGTTACGCCGCCAACGAGCATCTGCTGGAGAAATACGGCGACCGCGTCCCGGTCCGCGAGAACGAATGGGACAGCCGCCATTTCTGGCGCGTCTCCAATGCCGAGCATCTCGCGCTGAGCGAGGATTGCGGTATCGTCAACCTGTCGCATTTCCACATCTGCGACATCGCGGGCCCCGATCACGTCGCGCTGATGGAATGGCTCTGCGCCGCGCGGATCGGCGGCGACGCCAACATCGGCAAGGGCATCTACACGCATTTCCTCGACGACGAGGGCATGGTTCGCGCCGACTTCACGCTGATCCGCCTGGCGGACCGCTGCCGCATGATCAACGGCGCCGATGCCGGCCCGCGCGACTTCCACTACATGCGCCGTGTTGCGGAGGGCAGAGGCCTCGACGTCACCATCACCGATGTCACCGAGGCCTATGTTACCATCGGCATGTGGGGCCCCAATGCGCGCGTCAACCTGCAGAAGGTCGTCGAGGATCCCGACGCTCTCCTGGCGGAGAATTTCGCCTTCGCCGCGATCAGGCCGATCCGGATCGCTGGACGGAGCGTGACGGCCTTCCGGATCTCCTATGTCGGCGAGCAGGGCTGGGAACTGCACATGGCCTATGAGGACGGCCTCGCCGTCTGGGATGCGCTCCGCGCGACCGGCGTTATCGCCGTCGGCATCGAGACCTATGCCAACAGCCGCCGGCTGGAGAAGAGCCTGCGGCTGCAGAACGCCGACCTGCTGACCGAATACAACCTGCTCGAAGCCGACCTGGCGCGTCCGAAGGTCAAGGAGGCCGATTTCCGCGGCAAGGCCAGGCATCTCGAACACCGTGCCCGCGACCATCAGCCGGCGATGCTGTGCACCCTCGTCATGACCGGGAATGTCGACGGCAAGGGCATCGCGCGCTATCCGGTCGGCACGCTGCCGGTGCTCGATCTCGACACCGGCGAGACGCTGGTCGACGAGCTCGGCCGCCGGTCCTTCACGACCTCGATCGTCTACGGGCCGACGATCGGCAAGAACATCGCGCTGGCTTATCTCCCCTGGTCCCATTGCCAGGTCGGGCGCGAGTTGGCGGTCGAGTATTTCGGCGAAACTTATACCGTGGAAGTGGCCGCCGTCGGCTACAAGCCGCTCTACGATCCGGAGAACCTCAAGCCGAGGAGTTGATCAGGACGATCCCGGCCAAGACCCTGCCCGGCCAAGATCCTGCCCGGCCAAGACCCTGCCCGGCCAAGACCCTGCCCGGCCAAGACCCTGCCCGGCCAAGACCTGCTGCTAAGGCAGCCCGCCACGATCGGTCTGCACGGCGTGGTTCTCCTGGCGTCGGCGCCGGACCTTGAAAGCGCTCCGGCGCGCGCTCATAAGAGGCCCGATGGGCAAGAGCGCCGGCAGCGATCGACGATCAGGATGAGCACCTTCCAGGCCGAGGCCTCGCAGCGCCGCACGAGCGAAGATGCCCCGGTCGGCAAGAAGGAGCGGCGGCAAAGCGCGATGGTCGTCCTGCTGGAGCGGGTAGGCTACGCCTCGGTCGAGCAATTGTCGGACCGCTTCCAGATCACCACGCAGACGGTGCGCCGCGACATCGCCGACCTGTCGGCGCTCGGCAAGGTCAGGCGCTATCACGGCGGCGCCACGCTCTCGGCCGCGGTCGATCCGACGACCTACCGACAGCGCCGCGTCGAGCGCGTCGAGGCGAAGCGGCGTATCGCGGCCCGGGTCGCCGAGCTGGTCCCCGACGGGGCTTCGATCTTCCTCGATGCCGGCACCACCTGCGAGGCCGTCGCCGAGGCGCTGACCGTCCGGTCCGACCTCAAGGTGGTGACCTACAGCCTGCGCGCCGCCACTTTGCTCAGCGACCGGACAAGCTTCACCATCGCGGTCCCCGCCGGCTTCGTCCGCAATGTCGACGGCAGTGTCTTCGGCGAAGGCATGACCGATTTCGTGCGTCGTTTCCGGTTCGACGTCGCCGTGATCGCCGTCAGCGGTATCGATGCGTACGGGCGGATGGCCGATGACGACCACAACGAGGTCGCGCTGGTGCGAACCGTCCTCGATCTGTCGCGATCCGTGATCCTGGCGGCCGACAGCAGCAAGTTCGAGCGAACCGCGCTGGTCGAGCTCTGTCATGTCAGCGCCGTCTCGGACGTCGTCACCGACGCGGAACCCGGTGCCGGCTTGAAGGCGATCCTCGACGCCGCCAATGTCAGATTGCATATATCTTGAGCAATTGACGCTAGTGCGACGTGGGTTGCGTCGCAAGATGCGCTTTACAGCCAATCGATTCCTGTTAGCCTCGAAATGTTGAAAAAAAAACATTCTGAGGCATTTTGCTCGAAATCCGACCATTTCGACGTGATCAGCCTTGGCCTGACATAATGCAACAGGAGTGGGGACATGCTGATGATGAGTGCCGGGCGCGCGCTGGTAACGGCCGCCATGCTGATGTTCGGAGGCGTCGCTTCCGCCCAGACAATCACCGTCTACACGGCCTATGAAGAGGACGAGGCGGCCGCCTTCCTCAGCGAGGCGAAAAAGGCGCTGCCCGACATCGACGTCCAGATGCTGCGCCTGTCCACCGGCGATCTCGCCGCGCGCATCCTGGCGGAGGCGGCGAGCCCCCGCCACGACGTGATCTGGGGCTTCGCCGTGACCTCCATGGTCGATCCGCGGATCGCGGCCACGCTCGAGCCCTACAAGCCGGCCGGCATCGACGCGGTGCCGGAGCGCTACCGGGACAAGGACGGCAAATGGTTCGCCGTGACCGGCTACATGGCGGCGTTCTGCGTCAACAACGAGCGGCTCGCCAAGAAGGGCCTGACCATGCCGCGCTCCTGGGCCGATCTGACGGCGCCGGGATTCAAGGGCGAGGTCGTGATGCCGAACCCGGCGAGCTCCGGCACCGGCTACATCCAGATCGACTCGCTGCTGCAGATGATGGGCGAGACGGAAGGCTGGGCCTTCCTCGACAAGCTCGACAAGAACGTCGCGCAATACATAAAGTCGGGCTCGCGTCCCTGCAACGTCGCCTCCTCGGGCGAGTTCTCCGTCGGCGTCTCCTTCGAGCTGCGCGCCATCAAGAACGTCGAGGAAGGCTACCCGATCACCATGGTCATCCCCTCCGAGGGCGCCGGCAACGAGCTCGAGGCGAATGCGCTGGCCGCGTCCTCCAAGCAGAAGGCGGCCGCCAGGCGCTTTCTCGACTGGACGGTCAGCAAGCAGGCCGCCGACGCCTACTACAAGTGGAAGGCGATCGTGACTGTGCCCGGCGGCCAGGTGCCCGAGAAGTTCATCAAGGCGGGCCTGCCTGCCGACGTCTCGAAGGTCCTGTTCCCGGTCGATTTCGCCGCCGCCGCCAGCGAGCGGACGCGCATCATCAAGACCTGGCAGCAGAAATACGAGCGCTGAGGCACGACGGGCCGATGCGGGCCGAGAGTGCGGGCAGGAGTACGGCCATGGGCTTGTCGATCCGGAACGTCTCGAAGCGCTTCGGCAGGCTTACCGCGCTCGACGCGGTCTGTCTCGACGTTCCGCAGGGCACCTTCGTCTGCTTCCTCGGCCCCTCCGGCTGCGGCAAGACCACGCTCCTGCGTCTGATCGCCGGGCTGGAGGCTGCCGACGCCGGGAAAATCCTGATCGACGGCCGCGATCTCTCCCGCGTTCCGGCCAAAGACCGAAATTTCGGCATCGTCTTCCAGTCCTACTCGCTGTTTCCCAATATGTCGGCGGCGCGAAATGTCGCCTATGGCCTGGAATGCCGCAACTGGAGCAAGGCTGCGATCGCCGAGCGGGTCGAGGCGATGCTGCGGCTCGTGCATCTCGCCGATCACGCGACCAAGCTGCCCGAGCAACTCTCGGGCGGGCAGCAGCAGCGCGTCGCGCTCGCCCGGGCGATCGCGCCCAACCCGTCGCTCCTGCTTCTCGACGAGCCGCTCTCGGCGCTTGACGCCAAGGTCCGCGAGGAGCTGCGCAGCGAGATCAAGGCGGTGCAGAAGCGGCTCGGCATCACCACCATCATGGTGACGCACGACCAGGAGGAGGCCTTGGCCATGGCCGATCTCGTGGTCGTCATGCATGGCGGCGTCATCGAGCAGACGGGCTCGCCCCGCGATCTCTACGACCGACCGGCGACGCCGTTCGTGGCCGATTTCATCGGGCGGATGAACCTGCTCGACTTGGTCGGCGGGGCGGATGGGCGGACGGTCTTCGCCGGCGTGCCGCTGACGCTCGCCGAGGGCTGCAGACCGGCCGCGACCAGCATCGGCCTTCGTCCCGAGCATGTCGTGGTCGGACCGCCCGACGCACAAGGCGAGAACATCGTGCTTGGCCGCGTCGCCGAGGTGATGTTCCTTGGCAATTTCTCGCGCGTCACGGTCATGCCGGCAGGGGGGCAACGCGCGGTCGTTGCCGAACTCCACGGGCATTCGCGCGTTCCGGCGGTGAACGAGGCGGTCTCGCTGCATATCCCCGCCGACGCGCTGCGCGTCATGGCATGACGGCGCTTTCGGCTTCCTCTCCGTCGGTCGCGGCGCGGCGCGGCCTGATCGGCGATCGCGGCCTCGCCATTCTGCTGACGGCACTCGTCGGCCTGCCGATGATCGTCTTTCTGATGATCCCGCTGGTGTCGATCCTAGGGCGCAGCGTCGAGACGCCGGCAGGGATCGGCTTGGGAAATTTCACGGCGGCCTTCGCGACGCGCCGGTTCTGGGATCTGGTGCGCAACAGCGTTGCGATGTCGGCATTGTCGACGGTGCTCAGCGTCTCGCTGGCCTATGCCTACGCCTATGGACTCCAGCGTTCCTGCGTGCGCGGCAAGAGCTTTCTGCGCTTCGTCGCCCTGATGCCGCTGCTCGCACCCTCGCTGGTCCAGGCCCAGGGGCTCGTCCTGTGGCTCGGGCGAAACGGCGCGCTGAACCGCTTCTTCGGCGCCGGCATCGAGATCTACGGCTTCTGGGGCACGGCGATCGCGAACCTGCTTTATGCCTTTCCTTACGCGTTCCTGATCCTCTCGGCCGCGCTAGCCGTGGCCGACGGCCGTCTCTACGAGAGCGCGACGGTGATGGGGGCCGGTCCGGTCCGGATCTTCCGGACGGTGACGCTGCCTGCGACGCGCTACGGCATCGCGGCGTCCTGCTTCGTCGTGTTCACGCTGGTGATGACCGATTTCGGCAATCCGATGCTGATCGGCGGCGATTTCAACGTCCTGGCGACGGAGATCTACAATCAGGTGATCGGCCAGGCCCAGTTCGCGCTCGGCGCCGTGATCGGCGTCGTCCTGCTCGTGCCCGCAGTTCTGGCCAAGGTGCTGGAGAAGCGAATCACCCGGCGCCAGCACGCCCTCGTCACGGCGCAGTCGAAGCCGCTCGTCATCAAGCCGGCGCGCGGCCGCGATCTCGGCTTCGGAGTCTATCTCTACACGGTCGCCGGCGTGATGATCGCGGTGATGGGGATCGTCGTCGTCGCCAGCTTCGTGCGGCTGTGGCCGTACAACATGCAGCTGACGCTGAAGCACTATCAGTTCGACGTCCAGAACGGCATCACCCCGCTCTGGAACTCGATCGCCATCGCCGGCGCGACCGCGATCCTCGGCATCGCCTTGGCGGGGGCGGCGGCGATCGTCGTCAACAAGTTCCGCAGCCCGGCCACCGGTCCGCTCTCGCTGCTCGCGATCCTGCCGTCCGCGGTGCCCGGAATGGTGCTCGGCCTCGGCTACGTCCTGACCTTCAACAACCCGTCGAACCCGCTTAACCTGCTGTATGGCGGCTTCCTGCTGATCATCATCCTGAACGTCTACTACAACCACAGCCAGGCGTTCCTGATCAGCTCGACCAGCCTGAACCAGATCGGCGGCGGCTTCGACGAGGCTTCGAAGATGCTTGGCGCCGGCGTGCTGCGTACCCTGCGCAAGGTGACGCTGCCGCTGATCTGGCCGACGCTGCTCGGCATCGGCGTGTTCTATTTCATGCGCGCGATGGTGTCGCTCTCGGCCGTGATCTTTCTGGTCACGCCGTCGACCCAGGTCGCGGCGGTCTCGGTGTTGCAGCTCTCCGACCGTGGCGCCGTGAACCAGGCGGCCGCCTTCTCGGTCTGCATCATGGCGACCGTCGCCGGATGCCTGCTGCTGGTCCGGATCGTCCTCCTGCTCGCCGGCCACAAGAACGTGACGCTGATCCGATGAGCGTGGGTTCGACCATCGCGGCCATCCTGTTCGACAAGGACGGGACCCTGCTGGACTATCAAAAATCCTGGGAGCCGATCAACCGCGCGGCGGCGGCACTCGCCGCGCGCGGCGACGCGGTGCTGGCGGCGTCGCTGCTGTCCCTCGGCGGCACCGACCCCGAGAGCGGCATCACCAGGGCCGACAGCCTGCTGGCGGCCGGCAATGCGCGCGAGATCGCCGAGGCCTGGGTGGCGGCCGGCAGCGACTATACCGTGGCGGCGCTGACGGCCGCGCTCGACGATCTCTTCACCCGCTCGGTGGAGAGCAACGTGCCCGTCACCGATCTCGCCAGGCTCTTCGCGCGGCTGAGAGGCCGCGACCTGCAACTCGGCATCGCCAGCAGCGATAGCGAGGCGGCGATCCACGGCATGCTCCGGCATTTCGCGATCGAGCGCCACTTCTCCTATGTCGCGGGCTACGATAGCGGCCATGGCGAGAAGCCGGGGCCGGGCATGCTGCTCGGATTCGCCGCGGCGACGGGGCTGCCGGCCGCGCGAATCGCAGTCGTCGGCGACAATTTGCACGACATGGCGATGGGACGCGCCGGCGGGGCTGGCCTGCGGGTCGCCGTGCTGACCGGCACGGGAACCCGCGAGACGCTTGCGGCGGCGGCCGATTTTTGCCTGCCGAGCATCGTCGAGCTTGAGGGCATGCTGTTTTCGACGGCTGCCTGAGCCGGTATCAGAAGCTATCGCAGCATCGCCTTGCCGAGGACGTGATCGGCCGCCTTTTCGCCGATCATGATCGTCGGGGCGTTGAGGTTGCCGGTCGTCACCGAGGGCATGATCGAGGAATCGACGACGCGCAGGCCCTCGATGCCGACGACGCGTGTCTGCGGGTCGACGACGACCAGCGGATCGTCAGGCCGGCCCATCCTGCAGGTGCAGGACGGGTGGTAGGCGCTCTCGACCTTTCGCCTGATGAAGGCGTCGATCTGCGCATCGGTCACGACGTCGGCACCGGGCTGGATCTCCCGGCCGCGATAGGGATCGAAGGCAGCCTGCGCGAAGATCTCGCGCGTCAGCCGGACGCAGGCGCGCATCTCGGTCCAGTCGTCGTCATGGCTCATATAGTTGAAGCGGATCGCCGGGTGGTCGCGGGGATCGCCTGACGCCAGCCTGACTGAGCCGCGGCTCTTCGAGCGCATCGGCCCGACATGGGCCTGGAAGCCGTGCTCCGAGGCGAGCCCGGTGCCGTCATAGGTCACGGCGAGCGGCAGGAAATGGTACTGGATGTCGGGGTAGGGGACATCCGGCCGCGAGCGCAGGAAGCCGCCGCTCTCGAAATGATTGCTGGCCCCGAGCCCCGTCTTGAACGCGAGCCAGCGCGCCCCGATCAGGGCGCGGCCCAGAAGCCCGGACCATGAATAGAGCGTGATCGGCTGCCTGCAGGCGATTTGGAAGTAGAACTCCAGATGGTCCTGCAGGTTTTCGCCGACGCCCGGCCGGTCGTGCAAGACCGGAATGCCATGCCGCCGCAACTCCTCGCCAGGCCCGATGCCGGAGAGCTTGAGCAGCTGTGGCGAATTGATCGGCCCGCCGCACAGGATCACCTCCCGCCTTGCCCTGATCTCGTGGACGGCGCCGTCCCTCTCGTAGCGCACGCCGACGGCGCGGCATCCCTCGAACAGGATCGCGGTGGCGAGCACGTGCGTCAGCACCTGGAGATTGAGCCGCTTCATCGCCGGCTTGAGATAGGCGTTGGCGGCGGACCAGCGCACCCCGTCCTTCACCGTCATGTCGATCCGGCCGAAGCCCTCCTGCCGGGCGCCGTTGATGTCGCCGGTCTCGGGATGGCTGGCCTGCTTCGCCGCCGCGATGAAAGCGCGGTAGAGCGGGTTGGCCAGCGGGCCATAGCGGGTGGCGAGCGGACCGCTGTCGCCGCGAAAGGCGTCGCCGCCCTCCTGCCGGGCCTCGGCCCTGCGGAAATAGGGCAGCACGTCGCGATAGCTCCAGCCCTGCGCGCCCTCCTCCTCCCAGCGGTCGAAATCCCGAGGGTTGCCGCGGACATAGACCAGGCCGTTGATCGACGAGGAGCCGCCGAGGACTTTGCCGCGCGGGCAATGCAGCCGGCGTCCGTCGAGATGGGGCTCGGGTTCGGTTTCGTAGCGCCAGTTGTACCTGGCCATGTTCATCGGGATCGAGAGCGCCGCCGGCATCTGGATGAAGACCGAACGGTCGGAGCCGCCATGCTCCAAAATTGTCACCGTGGTCGCGCCGTCCTCCGTCAGGCGGCTGGCCATCACGCAGCCGGCGGACCCGGCGCCGACGATCACGAAATCGCAGATCGTGGCTTCGGTCCGCTTGGCAGGCGTGAGCGGCTCAGGGCCCATAGGGTGAATCGACACGGCTGAGGTTGACGTAGACGCTCTTGAGCTGGGTGTAGTGCTCGATTGCCGCCTTCGAGTTCTCGCGGCCGAGACCCGATTGCTTATAGCCGCCGAACGGCAGTTCGACCGGCGTGATGTTGTAGGCGTTGATCCAGCAGGCCCCGGCCTCGATCCGGGCGATCACGCGGTGGGCCCGGGCGAGGTCGCGGGTGAAGACACCAGCCGCGAGGCCGAATGGCGTGTCGTTCGCCCTGGCGACGACCTCGTCCTCCTCCGCAAAGGAGAGGACGCTCATCACCGGCCCAAAAATCTCCTCCCGGACGATCGTCATTTCGTCGGTGCAGCCGTCGAAGACGGTCGGCGCGACGAAGGCGCCCCTGCCGAGCGCACCGGCGGTGACGCGGTGCCCGCCCGTCAGCAGCCGTGCCCCTTCCGCCTTGCCGCGCTCGATGTAGCCGAGGACCTTCTGCATATGCGCCTGCGAGATCAGCGCGCCGACCTGCGTGCGCGGATCGAGCGGATCGCCGACGACCAGGCGTTCGACGCGGCCGACGAGCTTGTCGAGAAAGGCCTTGCGGACGCCGCGCTGGACGAAGACGCGCGTGCCGTTCGAGCAGACCTCGCCGGCGGAATAGAAATTGGCGAGCAGGGCGCCGGAGACGGCGTCGTCGAGATCGGCGTCGTCGAAGACGATCAGGGGCGACTTGCCGCCGAGCTCGAGCGTGACGTGCTTCAGCGTCGCGGCGGCGTCGGCCATGACCTTGCGGCCGGTCCCGGCCTCGCCGGTGAGCGAGACCTTGGCGATGCCGGGATGACGCGTCAGCAGACGGCCGGTGTCGGCGAGGCCCTGGACGACGTTGAAGACGCCGGCGGGAACGCCGGCCTCGATCATGATCTCGGCGAGCTTCACGGCCGTCATCGGCGTGAGCTCGGCCGGCTTGAAGATCATCGCATTGCCGCAGGCGAGCGCCGGCGCGGCCTTCCAGCAGGCGATCTGCAGCGGATAGTTCCAGGCGCCGATGCCGGCGACGACGCCGAGCGGCTCGCGGCGGGTATAGCCGAAGGCGCCCGGCCCGAGATCGACATGCTCACTCGTCAGCGTCGCTGCGACCCCGGCGTAATACTCCAGCGCATCGGCGCCGGAGAGGACGTCGACGGCCGCGGTCTCCTGGATCGGCTTGCCGGTGTCGAGTGTTTCGAGACGGGCGAGCTCGTCATTGCGCTGGCGCAGCAGGTCGGCGACCCGCCTGAGCACGCGGCCGCGCTCGGCCCCCGTCCGGGACGCCCAGAGCATCTGCGCCTGCTTCGCCCGTTCCACGGCGGCGTCGACCTCGGCTTCTCCGGCGATCTCGACTTCGGCCAGCGTCTCGCCCGTGGCCGGATTGACCGTCACGAAGCTCTCTCTACTCGCCGAGCGGGACGAGGCGCCGCCGATGAAGACCGAGACCGGTGACCATGCGCCGACGATCAGGGACAGGGCAGCGTCCGGCGCAGACACATCGGCGGCGTCGAGCGCCGCCGAACCGAGCTGGGCATCGACGAAGGCGGTCGCGATGCTGCGCGCGCTCGCGCTTTCGGCGACGCCGTCTCCGGCGAGTGCGCGCTGCAGCCACAACCCGTCTATCATCGCCGCGATCGCGGCAGCGCTCGCCTCGGCCTGCCACTGCGACATCAACGGCCGCAGCGCATGCCGCAGGTTCGAGAGCATCCGGCGGCGATAGACGGTCTGGACCCTCTTGAAGCGGGCCGAGTGGAGGACCTGGCCCCAGAAGGCGAGCCAGACGCTCGCACTGCGCCGGTCGAACTCCTCCGGAGCCAGGCTGGCGTCGACGACAGCCTGAAGTCGTTCACGGGGCGTACGCGCGGCCTTCAGCCCGATCACCGTGATGCGGTTGAGTCGCCGGGCCATATGTCTCAGCGTCGCCTCGAGCAGGCCGTCCTTGTCGCCGAAGTAATGGGCCACAAGGCCCGGCGACAGATCGGCTCGGCGGGCGATCTCGATGAGCGTGCAGGCGGCGAACCCGACCTCGGCAAGCGAATTGATCGTCGCCTCGACGAGCTGTCTACGCCGGTTCTCTTCCCGTCCTGCCCTCGTGTTTGACGTAAGCATCGAACAGGTAGCGCCCCACTGCAACTACGAGAAAACAGATATTGATCTTCCGATCAATCTTGGCTTCGGCAATCGTTCAGAAGGTCTAGATGCAGCCAAATAGATTGAATGGTCAAGCAATTTCTGGCATTCTCGATCTCTACGACGAATTCGGGATCGGCATGGTCCCCCCGCTCGGCAAGCTTGAACAGGGGGATGACCGAGGGGAGATCGGCACGCACCAGGATGTGACGTTGCCCCGTGAAGCGCCCTCGGTTTGAATTGGACTCCGTCGGAAGGAGACGGAGATGAAGAAGAGCCGGTTCGGCGAAGAACAGATCATCGCGGTGCTGAAGGCCGGGGTTGCGGTGGCGGATATCTGCCGCAAGCTCGGGATCAGCGATGCGACCTTCTACACTTGGCGCAGTCGCTATGGTGGCATGGAGGTGTCCGACGCACGTCGGCTGAAGGCGTTGGACGACGAGAACCGCAAGCTCAAGAAGCTTCTGGCGGAGTCGATGCTGGACGTTGCGACGCTGCGCGAGGCACTCGGAAAAAACTTCTGAAGCCCGGATCGCGGAGAGCGTTCGTGAACTGGGCGATCGAGGAGAAGAGCTATTCGCAGCGTCGGGCCTGCGGTCTGATCGGGCTCGACCCGAAGACCTATCGCTATGCCTCGCGGCGATCAGACGATGCGGATATCCGGGAGCGTCTGGAGGCCCTTGCGGGTCAGCGGCGGCGGTTCGGCTATCGGCGCCTGCACATTCTCCTGCGGCGGGACGGCATCGCGCTGAACCACAAGAAGCTGTTCCGGCTCTATCGGGAGGAACGGCTGACGGTGCGCTGGCGTGGCGGGCGCAAGCGCGCGCTCGGGACGCGGGCGCCGATGACCATGCCACAGGGGCCAAACCAGCGCTGGAGCCTCGACTTTGTCGCTGACCATCTCGTCGACGGCCGCCGCTTCCGCGTTCTGGTCATCCGTCGACGACTTTACGCGAAAGCGCCTGGCGCTCGTCGTCGACATTTCCCTCTCCGGCCAGCGCTTGTCCGGGAACTCGATGCCCTCATCGCCCTTCGCGGCCGGCCGCTCATGGTGGTCAGCGACAACGGCACCGAACTGACCTCGCGCGCGATCCTGCAATGGCAGGAAGACAGCCGGGTCGAGTGGCACTACATCGCACCGGGCAAGCCCATGCAGAACGGCTTCGTCGAGAGCCTCAACGGCCACTTCCGGGACGAATGCCTGAACGAGCACATGTTCCGAAATCTGCCGAGCGCTCGCCGGCTGATCGAGCAATGGAGAGCGGACTACAACGCCTGCCGGCCGCTTACGAGCCTTGGCGGCCTCACCCCGAACGAGTTTGCAACCCGGTCCAGAACGGACCACAGCAAGAACAGAGTCCAGTTATGAACAAGGGCAAATAGGGTGCTACGTCACCTGAACGCTGTTGTCTAACCCCCAGCTAGACTGCCTTAAATCGGACGTTGTCAATGTCGTCTAAGAGCCAACTGACGACATGAAACGCGGCCGCAGGGGCAACTTCGGTTTTCGCCGACAACCGCAGTGGTGGGCGTAGCCGGTGAGAATAGCCAGGAAAATGCGGGCGTGTCTCTGAGCTACGGCTTGATAAGAGAAGCCCGTAGCGAGGCTAACGCCCGGCAAAGCCGACGAATTGGGCACGGCCGGCGACGTGCCTGGGACCCCTTAAGACTAACTGGCGGACAGGGCGGGATTCGAACCCGCGATACGGTTTCCCGTATACACACTTTCCAGGCGTGCGCCTTCAACCACTCGGCCACCTGTCCGGCGCGCTGCTTATGACCGCGGCGTCCGCTTCTTTCAAGGCCCGATCCGAGGCAGGCCGGCACAATCGGGAACGCCGGGCGGAACGTCAGGGTCGCCCGTTGCAATGACGGGCGCGAATGGGCACATCCCGTCCTGGCGGCGGCGCGTTGTGGGATCGTGCGGATGATCAGGTTTCTGGTGCGGTTGCTCGGCTACGGCCTGGTCGCGGCCGGTTTCGTCTCGCTCGTCATCGACGGGGCGCGCTCCATCGCCAATTCCGCGCCGATGATCACGCCGCTGGCGGAGACGCTGACGGCGCTGCTGCGCGAGCGCTATGCTTTGATCCAGCCGGCGGTCGAGCGCAACATCCACCCGCTGCTGTGGGATCCGGTGCTGCTCTGGCTGACGCGGGCGCCGACCGCGCTCGTGGCGCTCGGGCTCGGCCTGCTGCTGGTCCGGCTCGGCGCGCGGCCGCAAGCCGGGATCGGCATCGTCACGCGACGGTGAAGCGCCGTGTGCGGACGCTGCCCTGTCCGAACGCCGCGACGATGGCTATCTTCAGCCGCGAGCGACGATGGAGAAAATCATGTTCTTCCTGCGCAAGAAATCCGAACTGCCGAAGGCCAGCGAGGCGCTGTCCGGCCGCGACCAGGCGATCGCGACCGCCGAACGCCATGTCCTGAGCAAGCGGCCGCTGAAGGGGCCCTATCCGGAAGGCCTTCGGACCGCGATCTTCGGCATGGGCTGCTTCTGGGGCGTCGAGCGCAAGTTCTGGCAGCTCGGCGAGGGCGTCTGGGTGACGGCGGCCGGCTATGCCGCGGGCCTCACGCCGAACCCGACCTATGAGGAGGTCTGTTCCGGCCTGACCGGGCACAACGAGGTCGTGCTCGTCGTGTTCGATCCCGAAAAGCTGCCCTACGAGAGGCTGCTCAAGACCTTCTGGGAGAGTCACGACCCGACGCAAGGCATGCGCCAGGGCAACGACGCCGGCACCCAGTACCGCTCCGGCATCTATGTCGCGGATCGGGCCCAGCGCGAGGCGGCCGAGCGCTCGAGGGCGGAGTACCAGCGCGCCCTGAAGGCACGCGGCCACGGCCCGATCACCACCGAGATCCTCGACGCGCCGGAGTTCTACTTCGCCGAGGATTACCACCAGCAATATCTCGCCAAGAACCCGGCCGGCTATTGCGGGCTTGGCGGCACCGGCGTGACCTGCCAGATCGGGACCGGCGTCGCGGCCTGACCGCGAATCGCATGCCCGATCCAGGAAGCCCCGCAAGCCCGGCTTGCGGGGCTTCTTCGCATCGTGGCAAAAGCGATGCGGGCGACGGACGAGGGCGACGATGAGCGGATACGCGGACAAGACCGAGCCGGCGGAGTTCGTGCCGAACCGGACCGAGCGCACGCTCGAGAGCCTGCTCTCGGCCAGCCGCTGGCTGCTCGCGCCGTTCTATCTGCTGCTGGTGGTCGCGCTTGCGGGCCTTTTGCTCAAGGCGCTGCAGGAGGCGTGGAACTTCATCAGCAAGGTCCCGACCGCGACCGAGGCCGAGGTCATTCTCGGCGTGCTCGCGCTGATCGATCTGACCTTCACCGGCTCGCTGATCGTGATCGTGATCTTCTCGGGCTACGAGAACTTCGTCTCGAAGATCGACGCCGACGCGCATCGCAACTGGCCGGAGTGGATGTCGCGGATCGACTTCTCGGGCCTGAAGCTCAAGCTGATCTCGTCGATCGTCGCGATCTCGGCGATCCAGCTGCTCAAGGCCTTCATGAACGTCAAGGGCACGAGCGACCGCGACCTGATGTGGTATGTCGCGATCCACGTCGTCTTCGTGCTGTCCGGGCTGCTGATGGCCTGGACCGACCGGACCTCCGGCGAGGGCAAGGGCGGGCATTGACCGCGCCGGCTACTCGCGCAGCACGCGAAAGCCCGCGACCTGGTCGCGGATCGCGGGCGGGCTGACGATCCGGGCGTCCAGCAGCCGCATCGGGGGCGCGTCCGCGAAGGAGCCGCCCCGCGGGATGCGCGCGGCCGAGGGCGCGCAGGAGGGCGCGGGGAAGACGGCGCCCGGCCGCGGCTCCGGCGCGCAGGTCGAGAGGTGGCTTTTGGTCGCGCTCATGATCTGCATCGCCCTTCCTCGGCGGCGGAAGCGGCAAAAGGCGTCGGCGGCCGTCCGGCCCGATTGACATGACTGTCGCGCGATACGGAAATCCTCGCCGTAACCCCGGGGCACAGCGGCAGGCGGCTCCGTCATGGCGGACGCGCCACGCAATCCGGCCGTCGTGCCCAAGCGGCGTGCCCCCGGAGTGATCGTCGGTCGCCAGGATGACGGAGAGCATTCCCGCGGTCGTGGAACACGATCACGGGCTCGCGCCGCCGCCGCCGGTCATCTGGCGGGCCCAGGGGCCGCGCGCGTTCGAGTCCTCGACCATGTGCGGCAGGGTCTGCCGGTCGGCCATCCTCGGCGGTCCGAGCGGGGTCAGCGGAACCCGCCCGCCCGCCGTCCGCGCCAGCGCCTGCACGCGCTTGGTCACGGAAGGGTGCGTCGAGAACAGGTCGGCGAAATCGTCCGGGTCGTTCTCGAAGCACATGTCCATGACGCCCGACGGCACGCCCTCGATATCGGCGCGGCCGGCGATCTTGAGCAGGGCCGAGATCATCGCGTCGGGATTCTTGGTCAGTTCGACCGCCCCCGCATCGGCGAGGTATTCGCGCGAGCGCGACAGCGAGAGCCGGATCACGATCGCAAGGAACCAGGAGATCGCGATCACCACGACGCCGATCAGGATGGCGACGCCGCTGCCCTTCTTGGCGTCGTCGGACGAGATGCGGACGCGGCCGGCATTGCGGAAGATGATTTCCCCGGCGAAGGAGATCACGCCGGCGATGACGATGGCGATGATCATCAGCCTGACGTCGCCGTTGCGGATATGGGTCAGCTCATGGGCGAGCACCGCCTCGACCTCGGCGTCGTCGAGCTGGGCGAGCAGGCCCGTCGTGACGGTCACGGTGAACTGCTTGTCGTTGACGCCGCTGGCGAAGGCGTTCAGCGCCTCGCTCTCGACGATCGAGAGCTTCGGCACGCTCATGCCGCGCGAGATGCAGAGGTTCTCCAGCATCCGGTAGAGTTTTGGATTGTCCTCGCGCGAAACGTTCTTAGCGCCGGAGACCGCGCCGACCAGCGCGACATTGCCGCGGTAGCCGATGACGACCCAGACGGCCGTGCCGATCGTGATCCAGGGCAGCCAGCCCCAGAACAGCCGGCCCGTCTCACTGAGGACGGTGCGCCCGCGCGGCACGCCGCTGTAGCCGAGCCCCATCAGCAGCAGGCCCCAGGTCGTCAGGTAGGCGAGCGCGAACAGCCCGACGAGCAGGAAGCCGGAGCGGATCCGGTTGTTGCGCTGATGCGTGTAGAGTCCGAAGGCCTCGCCCGCCATCCTGGTCGCTCCGTGCCCTCACGCCCTCATCCTGGGGGAACAAGCCGCGCGGCTTGCGTCTCGAAGGGTGCTCCTGTTCGCGCGGGAGACATCTCGACGATCCTTCGAGACGCCGCCGCGCGGCTCCTCGGGATGAGGGCGGAGAAGGGCGATTGCTCAGAACTTCACGGTCGGCGCGACGTCGAGCCGGGCGCGCGTGGTTTCCCCGACATCGAAGAACTCGCGCGGGGTGAAGCCTATCTGCGGCGCGAACAGCACGGCCGGAAAGGCCTGGATCGCGGCGTTGAACTCGCCGACCGCGTTGTTGAAGAAACGCCGCGCCGCGGCGAGCTTGTCCTCGACATTGCCGAGATCGACCTGGAGCTGCTGGAAGTTGGCGCTGGCCTTGAGATCGGGATAGGCCTCGCCCAGCGCCAGCAGCCGGCCGACCGCGCCCGAAAGCTGCGCTTCGGCCGCCGCCTTGTCCTGCACGCTGGTCGCGCCCTGGGCCGCGTTGCGCGCCGCGATCACGGCGTCGAGCGTCGATTTCTCGTGGGTGGCGTAGCCCTTCACCGTCTCGACCAGGTTCGGGATCAGATCGTGGCGCTGCTTCAGCTGCACGTCGATGTCGGCGAAGGCCTGGCCGACGCGCTGGCGCATCGCGACCAGCCCGTTATAGGTGATGATCAGATAGACGACGATGGCTGCGAGCAGCCCCGATACGATCCAGCCCATGCCATGCCCCTCCGCGCGGCCTTCGGATTCGAGGGCCGCAACCTCGCATGAAGGGCGACGCAGGGGAAGCGGACCCTGGAGCCCGCCTCCCGCGGCGTTCAGGGGCGCGCCGGGATCTCCAGCCCGCGCCGCACGGCCGGGCGGGCGAGGCCGCGTTCGAGCCAGGCGGGAACCTCTTTCAGCGCGGCGTAGTCGACGAGTTCGCCCGCGCCATAGAAACCGACGAGATTGCGGACCCAGCCGAGCAGCGCGATGTCGGCGATGGTGTACTCGTCGCCCATGATCCACTGCCGGCCGGCGAGACGCGTCTCCAGCACGCCGAGCAGGCGCTTGCTCTCGGCGGCGTAGCGGTCGCGCGGACGCTTGTCCTCGTAGTCCTTGCCGGCGAATTTGTGGAAGAAGCCGAGCTGGCCGAACATCGGGCCGACCGCGCCCATCTGGAACATCACCCACTGGATCGTCTCGATCCGCGCCGCCGGATCCCTCGGCAGCAGCCTGCCGGTCTTCTCGGCGAGATAGATCAGGATCGCGCCCGACTCGAACAGCCCGAGCGGCTTGCCGCCGGGCCCGTCGGGATCGATGATCGCCGGGATCTTGCCGTTCGGGTTGAGCGAGAGGAACTCCGGACCCCAGGTCTCGTTCTGGCCGATATTGATCGCGTGCGGCTCGTAGGGCAGCCCGAGCTCCTCCAGCGCGATCGAGACCTTCACGCCGTTGGGCGTCGGCAGCGAATAGAGCTGGATGCGGTCGGGGTGCCTGGCTGGCCAGCGGCCGGTGATCGGAAAGGCGGACAGATCGGGCATCGTCGTCTCCGGAACGGGAAGGCGGAACGTGGGAGATAGGCGCGGCTTGGCGCAGCGCAATCGGCGGGGACGCAAGGCCGCGTTTGCCGGACGGCCCTGTTGCTCTACCTGACCTGTCACCTTGTATATACTGGGATTTACGTCAATGCTTCGCGATGGAGAAGGTCATGGCGACCACGCGCGCTTTCCGATCCGGAAACAGCCAGGCGGTCCGGATTCCGGCGGACATGGCCTTCGAGGAGGGGCAGGAGCTGACGGTGACGCGAACCGGGGACGTGGTGACGATTTGTCCCGCCGATAAGCTCGCGCGGATGCGCGAGGCTATCGAGTTGCTCCGGACATTGCCGCGACCGGATGCCGTTGAGATCCATGAGCCGATGCAGTTGCCGGATCGCGAGCTGCTCTAACGATGGCGTTCCTCGTCGACCCCAACGTCGCCATTCATGCGCGCGACGGACACGAGGGCGTGCTACGCCACTTCGCCAGGCAGGTGGGCAAGATGTCCCTATCGGCCATCAGCCTGGCGGAACTGCAGCGCGGCCTTCATGCGCCCGACGGCAGGGGTCCTCTGCGCCTGGCCCGACTGAATGCGCTTCTGGCGACGATGACCGTCGCGGAGTTCGGCGAGGACGCCGCCGCCGCATATGGTGGCATTCTCGCAGCGCGTGGCTGGTCGCGGAGCCGCGATTTCGATTGCCTGGTCGCCGGCCACGCCCTCAGCCTCGGCGTCACCCTCGTCACCGCCAACGAGCGCGATTTCCGCGACATTCCAGGCCTCAAGGTCGAGAACTGGCTCGACCCCGCCTGACGCGCCGCCCGCGCTTGCCCTCGCTGCCCATTTCCATTACATCGCGCCTGTCCGAAGGGCGGTGATCGATCACAGCCGGGGGCGGTCTTTTAGGCCGGCTCCCGTTTCGTGGTTGGCGCTGACCCCGAGGATGCGGATCGACGACCGGCGGCCGGCGCCGCCCGCTCCGGCCCCTGGCGCTTCAGGCGCGGGCTCGGGACGGGCGAACCTCGCAAGAGGCGCCGACGGAGACGATCCGGCCTGCGACACCAACCCAAGCGGCGCTTCGGCCGGACATCGCTGAGATACGCGGCCGGCTTCCAGGAGTTCATATGTCAGCAGTCGAAAGCTATGCGGGCCGCGAGGATTTCGCCGCCCTGCTCGAGGAATCGTTCGGCCAGAACGACGCCCTCGAAGGGTCCGTCATCAAGGGCCTCGTCGTCGCCATCGAAAAGGACATGGCGATCATCGATGTCGGCCTTAAGACGGAAGGACGCGTCGCGCTCAAGGAATTCAACGGCCCCGGGCGCGACCAGGACATCAAGGTCGGCGACGAGGTCGAGGTCTATCTCGACCGGATCGAGAACGCGCTCGGCGAGGCCGTGATCTCGCGCGACAAGGCGCGCCGCGAGGAGAGCTGGGTCAAACTCGAGAAGGCCTTCGAGGCCCGCGAGAAGGTTTCGGGCGTCATCTTCAACACCGTCAAGGGCGGCTACACCGTCGATCTCGACGGCGCCGTGGCCTTCCTGCCGCGCAGCCAGGTCGACATCCGCCCGATCCGCGACGTCGGCCCGCTGATGGGCCAGCCGCAGCCCTTCGAGATCCTCAAGATGGATCGCCGCCGCGGCAACATCGTCGTGTCGCGCCGCACCGTGCTCGAAGAGACCCGCGCCGAGGCGCGCTCCGAGCTCGTGGCCAGCCTCGAAGAGGGCCAGGTCATCGACGGCGTCGTCAAGAACATCACCGAGTACGGCGCCTTCGTCGATCTCGGCGGCATCGACGGCCTGCTCCACGTCACCGACATGGCCTGGCGTCGCGTCAACCACCCGTCCGAGGTCGTGACCATCGGCCAGTCGGTCAAGGTCAAGATCATCAAGATCAACCAGGACACGCACCGCATCTCGCTCGGCATCAAGCAGCTGCTCGCCGATCCGTGGGACGGCATCGCGGCGCGCTATCCGGTCGGCGCCCGCCTCAAGGGACGCGTCACCAACATCACGGACTACGGCGCCTTCGTCGAGGTCGAGCCCGGCATCGAGGGCCTCATCCACGTCTCCGAGATGTCCTGGACCAAGAAGAACGTCCACCCCGGCAAGATCGTCTCGACCTCGCAGGAAGTCGATGTCGCGATCCTCGAGGTCGATCAGGTCAAGCGCCGCATCTCGCTCGGCCTCAAGCAGACGCTGCGCAACCCCTGGGAGGTCTTCGCGGAGACCCATCCGAGCGGCGCGGTGGTCGAGGGCGAGGTCAAGAACAAGACCGAGTTCGGCCTGTTCCTGGGTCTCGAAGGCGATATCGACGGCATGATCCATCTCTCCGATCTCGACTGGAACCGTCCGGGCGAGCAGGTCATCGAGGAATACAAGAAGGGCGACATGCTCCAGGCTGTCGTTCTCGATGTCGACGTCGAGAAGGAGCGCATCTCGCTCGGCCTGAAGCAGCTCGGCGGCGATCCCTTCGTGGATGCCGGCGAGTTCAAGAAGGGCCAGGTCGTCACCTGCGAGGTGATCGAGGTCAAGGAAGCCGGTCTCGACGTCAAGATCGCCGGCACCGACATGACCACCTTCGTCAAGCGCGCCGAACTCGCCCGCGAGCGCTCCGACCAGCGCCCCGAGCGCTTCGCCGCCGGCGAGAAGGTCGATGCCCGCGTCATCCTGTTCGACAAGAAGGCGCGCAAGATCCAGGTCTCGATCAAGGCCCTGGAGATGGCCGAGGAGAAGGAGGCGATGGCGCAGTACGGCTCCGCCGATTCCGGCGCCTCGCTCGGCGACATCCTGGGCGCCGCCCTAAAGAAGGCGACGACCGAGAAGAAATGATCGTTTTCGCCGCTCGCTCGGCGGAATCGTCAGGCAGCCCGCGCGGAGGGATCCGCGCGGGTTTTTCTTCGGCCTCCGCGGAAGCCCCTCTATCCTCGACCTCCCCCCGAAAGCCGACGGACGAACCATGCGCCGCGAGATCATCGAAGTTCCCGTCATCTCGGCGGCGATCCGCAAACTCGGCGCGCCGACCTCGGCGCTGGCGCGTGCGGGCGACCTGCTGTTCACCTGCGGCATGCCGCCGATCGACATCAAGACCGGCGAGATCGTCCCGGGCGACATCGAGAGCCAGACGCGCGCCAGCATGGAGGCGCTCGACGCCACGCTGCGCCATGCCGGTTCCTCGCTCGACGCCGTGGTGAAGGCGACGATCTACGTCACCGACCCCGCGCTGATGACCGGCGTCAACGCGGTCTACCGGACCTACTTCAAGGACGGCTTCCCGGCCCGCACCTCGACCGCGATCAAGCCCTGGCCGCTGCCCTTCGACATCGAGATCGAATGCGTCGCCGTGCTGGAAGAGTGAGGCCGTCAACACAACCCTCGTCCCGAGGAGCCGCGAAGCGGCGTCTCGAAGGATGCTCCGGAGTGACTCCAGCGCGAACTGGACGACCCTTCGAGACGCGCCCTACGGGCGCTCCTCAGGCCCAGGGCTGAGCCTGAGCCTGAGCCTGGCCCATCTCCCCTTTCGCCGCTCGTTGTGAGAGAGCTTCGTTACGACCCCGGCCGCTGCGAGACCCCGCCATGACGACCCCTCCGACGCTCGAAACCCTCGCCGACGCTCTCGCCGCCGGACGAACCAGCAGCCGGGCGCTGGTCGAGGCCTGCCTTGCCCGCATCGAGGACCCGGCGGGCGAGGGCGAGCGCGCCTTCGTCAGCGTCGACCGCGACAGGGCGCTGGACGCCGCCGACGCGATGGATGCCTTGCGCCGGGCAGGCGCCGCGCCCTCGCGCTTCGCCGGCATCCCGGTCGCGGTCAAGGACCTGTTCGACATCGCCGGCGAGGTCACGACCGCAGGCTCGAAGGCGCTGGCCGACCGGCCGCCGGCCGCGACCGACGCCGCCGCGGTCGCGCGGCTGCGCCGGGCCGGGTTCATTCTGCTCGGCCGCGCCGGCATGACCGAGTTCGCCTATTCCGGGCTCGGCATGAACCCGCATTACGGCGATCCGCGCGCGCCATGGGACCGCGCCACCGGGCGGGTCTCCGGCGGCTCGACCTCGGGCGGGGCGGTCGCGGTCGCCGACGGCATGGCCCATGCCGCGCTCGGCACCGACACCGGCGGCTCCTGCCGCATCCCGGCCGCCTTCTGCGGCATCGTCGGCTACAAGCCGACCGCGCGGCGCGTGCCGAGGAACGGTTGCGTGCCGCTCTCGCCGAGCCTCGATTCGATCGGCCCGCTCGCCCGCACCGTCGCCTGCTGCGCCGCCCTCGACGGCATTCTCGCCGGCGACGAGGCGCGGCCCCTCGTGCCGGCGACCATCGCCGGGCTCAGGCTCGCCGTCCCGACCACGATCGCGCTCGACGGGCTCGCGCCCGAGGTCGAGGCCGCCTTCGAGGCGGCGCTGGCGCGGCTGACCAGGGCCGGCGCGCGGATCGACCGGATCGCCGTGCCGGACTTCGACGAGATCGGCAGGGTCAACGCCAGGGGCGGCCTGACCGCGCCGGAGAGCTTCGCCTGGCACCGCGCGTTGTTGGCCGAAAAGGAGGCGCTCTACGATCCGCGCGTTTCGGTCCGGATCAAGCGGGGCGCGAGCGTGCCGGCGGCCGACTACATCGACAACCTCACGGCGCGGCGCGAACTGATCGCCGGCGTCGCCCGGCGGCTCGCGCCGTTCGACGCGTTGCTGATGCCGAGCGTCGCGATCCTGCCGCCGCGCATCGCCGATCTCGCGACCGACGACGAGGCCTACACGCAGGCCAATCTGCTGGCGCTGCGCAACGCCAGCCTGATCAACATGATCGACGGCTGCGCGCTCTCGCTGCCGATCCCGGCGGCGGGAGGCGCGCCGGTCGGCCTGACCATCGCCGGTGTCACGGGGGCCGACAAACGCGTCTTAGCGATCTCGGCGGCGGTCGAGACGCTGCCGGGCTGAACGGAGCGCCTCCGCCGCCTATTTCGGCGCGGCCATCTTCCGGATCAGCGCGTCGCGGGCGGTGCGCGCCGCCGACTTCGTCGCCTCGTCGGCCGCGCCTTGACCGCGCGCCTCAATCGCCTTGGCGTAGTAGCCGAGCGCGAGCTGGTCGGAAGCGAGGGCGGCATAGAGATCGCCGAGGCGCTTGTTGGCGGCCAGTGCCGCATCGGGCTTACCCGCCGCTTCCTCGAAGGCCCCGATCGCGCCCGGCGCGTCGCCGCTGCGCGCCCTGACCTCGCCGAGCATAAGCAGGATGCGCGGATCGCCGGCATTGGCGGTGCGAGCCGCCTCCGCGTCAGTCAGCGCCGCCTTGACGTCTCCCGCGCCGAGTTGGGCCTCGATCCTGACGAGATGCGCCTCGGCGTCGGTTGGCGCGCTGGCCAGCCGCGTCTCCGCATCCTCGGCGGCGGGGCCGAATTTCCCCTGCGCGAGCCGGGTCTTGGCCCGAAGCAGAACGAGATCGGGCTCGTTCGCGCCGGCCGCGCGCGCCGCATCGACGAAGCGTTCCGCCGCGCCCATGTCGCCGGTGGCGTGGTTGATCCGGGCCGCGAGCGCGAGCCAGCGCGGCTCGGCCGGCTCGATCCGTAGCGCCATGGCGATGTCGGTCAGCGCCGCCGGATTGTCGGCCATGAAGGCGAGCCGGGCGCGCTCGGCGTAAGGCCGTGCGCGGTCGGGCGTGCGCCGGATCGCCTCGGTCAGATCGGCACGCGCCGATGAGACCTGCCGCAACCGCGCCCGCGCCAGTCCGCGGTGCAGGAAGAGATCGGACATGAATCCGGGGGTCAGCCCGTCATAGACCGCCGTCGTCGGGTCCTTTGCGCCGTTGACGACGGCGTCGATGTCGGACACCGCATCCAGCGCGTTGCCGAGCCTGGCATGGGCGATGCCGCGCACGCCGCGCGCGGCGAGATCGAGCTCGCGTCGGGCCAGCACGCCGTCGGCGGTGTCGCGCGCGCCCGCGTCGTCTCCGCGCGCCAACAGGGCACGGGCGCGCATCACGTCCCGAGGCGCGAATTCGTCGGGGCTGCGCTGCTTCCAGCGCTCGATCTCGGCCAGCGCCGCCGTCACGTCGCCCGACTCGATCAGCGCCAGCACGAGGATGCCGCTGCGCCGGAGGTACCCCGTGTCGGGCGTGATCCGGCTGTCGGAATCGCGCGCCGCCGCCGCCGCCTCGGCCGGGCGTCCGAGCATCAGCAGCATTTCCGCGCGGTCGGCCTGCATCGAGACGACCGTCTCGGGCCGCAGCTCCAGCATCCGCGTCAGGTCTGCGAGCGCGACCTCGTACCGACCCAGCGCCGCCGCCGCATAGCCGCGCAGGCCAAGCCCCTGCAGCATCTCGTCGGAGCCGGGTTTCGCCCGGCGCACCACGCTTTCGCCATCGGCGACGGCGCGCTCCAGCGGCGCGGGATCGGCGCCGGGGAGATAGCTTGCCCTATGGCCGTAGCCGCGCGCCAGCGTCGCGGGCAGATAGTCGGGCGCCGTCTCGACCGCGAGGTTCAGGTCCGACAGGCGCCGCCCGAAGGGCTGCGCCCTGGAGCGCAGGATCAGCATCTCGGCCTTGGCTTCCGGCGTCGCGGCGGTCTCGACCAGCCGGTCGCAGGACTGCATCCGCAGCGCATCGTCCTTGTTGCCGCAGCGCGTTTTCAGCTCCGCCTCGGGAAGCTCCGCGACGATGATCGGCGGCGGCGCGTCGAGCTCGACGACCCATGCCGCCGCGACGTTCCGCGAGGTCTTGTCATAAGCCATCTTCGCGTCGGTGCGAGCGGCCGACTGGGCGTAGAGCGCCCGCGCGCCGGCCTTGTCGCCGGCCGCCAGCAGGATCTCGGCCTTGACCTGCGTCGCGTCGAACAGCGTCGGGTCGAGTTCGATCGCCCTGTCGGCGTCGGCCCGCGCGCTCGCCAGATCCTTCATGGCGAGCTTGACCGCGGCGCGCGTCGCGAAGGCGCGGCCATGGAGCGGCGCGGCCTGCACCACGGCGTCGGCATCGGCCAGCGCCTCGGGCAGCCGGTTCTGCCCCAGTCGCGCCCGCGCCCTGATCTCGGTCAGGTCGTAGACGGACGGAAAACTCGCCAGCCCTTCGGTCGCCTCCATCTCTGCCGCGTCATAGGCATTAAGGTAGAAATGGCTCCTCGCCATGGTGATGAAGCCTTCATCGCCCCTGAAGCCGAGACTGCGCGCCTGCGCGACCGCCGTGATCGCGTCGCGATACTCCCCCGTCGAGTAGTGCAGCAGCCCCATCATGTAATGGCTGCGCGGATGGTCGTTCTTCCAGAACAGCCCCTTGCGGAAATCCTCGCGCGCACCCTCGAAATCATACTCCAGCAGCTTGAGATAGCCGCGATTGGCGTGGTTGTCGGCGTCGAACGGGTCCTTCTCGATCGCGACGCTGAAATCCTCCATCGCGCCCTTGCGGTCGCCGAGGCCGAAACGGATCTGGCCGCGGTCGCGATAGAGCTTCACGAACTGCGGCGCCAGCCTGATCGCCTCGGTATAGTCCTTCTCGGCCTCGGCCAGGCGCTGCATCGACCAAAAGATCTGCGCCCGGCTGAGCGTCGCGGCAGCCCTGGTCTTGAGATCGCCGCCCCGCTTCAGCACGGCGGTGCAGGCGGCGATGCCCTGCTCGGTCTTCTCGGTTTTGCAGATCGCGGCGTTGTCGCGCTTCTGGGCCAGCGCGACATTCGGCAAGAGGCTGAGGCCGCCGATCATGCAGGCGACGACGATGCAACCACGCGTGGACCAGAGCATGTCCGCCTCCCTCCGCAAGGAATGGCGAAGGTTAGCACAGCGCCGGACGCTGCGTCATGTCGCCTGCAACCGGCGATGGGTTCTCATGCCGGCCTGGGCGCGACCAGCCACTCATGCGCCGGCTCGTTGTGGAACTTCCAGACCCGCTTCGGTCCGGCCATGACGTTGAGATAATACAGATCGTAGCCATGTGGCGCGGCGACGGGGTGGTAGCCCTCCGGCACCAGCACGACGTCGCCGTCCTGCGCCGTCAGCGTCTCGTCGAGCGAGCGGTCTTCGGTATAGACGCGCTGGAAGGCGAAACCCTGCGGCGGGCTGAGCCGGTGGTAATAGGTCTCCTCCAGCAGCGACTCGCGCGGAAGATCGTCACGGTCGTGCTTGTGCGGCGGGTAGCTCGACCAGCAGCCCGACGGCGTGATCACCTCGACCACGAGCAAGCCTTCGGCGGGCTCCGTCTCGGGCAGGATGTTGCGGACATGACGGGTGTTGCTGCCTTCGCCGCGCGTCAGGCACTGCACGTCGGCCGGCGCGATCACGCGCGGCGACAGTCCGGGCTTTCCGGGCGCCGAGCAGATCCCGATCTCGCAGGGGCCCCGCGCCGTCAGGCTCCAGCCGGCGCCGGCGGGCACGTAGAACGACCACGGATCGGGCTCGAAGGGCGATGATCTGCCGCCGATCGCGCCGAAATCCTCAGCCCCCGCCGAGATCTGCGCCTTGCCGGCCAGCAGCACGATGCAGACCTCGCGCTCGCCCGCCTCGCGCGCGATGCTCTGCCCGTCGGCGAGCCGATGCACGTCGAAGCCGACATGGGTCCAGCCGGCCGATCGCGGCGTGACATGGTGGATGCGTCCCTCGGTATCTGGAGCGGACGGCTTGACGAGCAGCTTCGACATGGCGTGTCCGGGCTCAGGCCAGCCCGGCCTCCTTCAGGCTGGCGCGCAGATGGGCGACGCCCTTCCTGGCATAGGTCAGGGGATGGGCCTTTTCGGGATCCTGCTCGGCCTCGACCACGACCCAGCCGGAATAGCCCGGCAGCGCCCTGAACACAGCCGGATAATCGACCATGCCGTCGCCCGGCACGGTGTAGACGCCAAGGTCCTTGCCCTTCCCGAGGATCGCCTCGAGGAAGCTCCAGTCCTCGCCGCGCGCCTGCTCCATCACGTTTCTGCGCACATCCTTGGCGTGGACATGGCCGATGCGGCCGCGATAGCGCGCCGCAAGCGCGACCGGATCGGCGCCGCCCCAGGTCGCGTGGCCGGTGTCGAGCAGCAGGTGCACGGCGTCCCCGGTCGCGCCCATCAGCGCGTCGATATCGGCCCCGCTCTCGACCACCGTGCCCATATGGTGGTGGTAGACCAGCCGCACGCCTTCGCTCAGCGTGCGCTCGGCGACCTGCGTCATGCGCTCGCCGAAGCGAGCCCACTCGGCCTGCGCCAGCACCGGCCGCCGCGACAGCGGCTTCGTGCGGTCGCCATGGATCGCGTTCGAGGTCTCGGCGAAGACGAGCACGTTGGAGCCCATCGCCTTGAGCAGATCGAGATGCGACCGCAGATGTTTCATCTCCTCATCGGCGTCGCGCAGCAGAAGCTCGGCGGAATACCAGCCCGAGATGCATTCCATGCCGAAGGGTGCGAGCGCCGCCTTCAGAGCTTTGGGCTCGCGCGGAAACTTGTGGCCGAGCTCCATGCCGGTGAAGCCGGCCTCTTTCGCTTCGGCCAGACAGGTCTCGAGCGAGGTCGCCCCGCCGATCTCCTGCAGGTCGTCGTTCGACCAGCCGATGGGGTTGGCGCCGATGCGGATGGGCATGGTGTAAGTCTCTCCTTGATGCGGATATCGGTTCGCCGCCAATGACGGGACAGGTTCATGAGCGCCGTCCCAGCGCGTCTTCATAGCGCTCCCGCGCCGCCCCGACCTGCGGACGCGCCGAAACCTCCGGCACGGCGACGTCCCACCAGTGCCCGCCGGCATCGGTCGAGATTGCCGGGTCGGTGTCGATCACGACGACGCTGGTGCGCGCGTCGGCGCGGCTCTCGGCCAGCGCCGCGTCGAGTTCCGCGAGCGATGCGACCTTGCGCGACACCGCTCCGAGCGACGCCGCATGCGCCGCGAAATCGATCTGCGGCAGCGTCTCGTGCCGGCTGTCGGCGAACAGGTTGTTGAACGGAGCGCCACCGGTCGCGGCTTGCAATCGGTTGATGCAGCCGAAACCGCGATTGTCTAGCAGCACGATGGTCAGCTTGAGGCCGAGCATCACCGAGGTTGCGATCTCGGAGTTCATCATGAGGTAGGAGCCGTCGCCGACCATGACGACGACCTCGCGCTCGGGGTCGGCCATCTTGACGCCGAGCCCGCCGGCGATCTCGTAGCCCATGCAGGAATAGCCGTATTCCATGTGGTAGCCGCCGGACGCGCCTGCCTGCCAGAGCTTGTGCAATTCGCCGGGAAGGCCGCCCGCCGCGCAGAGCACCACGTCGGAGGGCTGGCTCCAGCGCTGCACCGCGCCGACGACCTGCGCGTCGCTGGGCAAGGCGGCGTTGCTTGCGGCGGTGTAACGCGCCGCTGTCGCGAGCCAGTCGCTGCGCATGGCTTCCGCCTTCGTCGTCCACGCCGCCGGAGCCGCGTGGTCGCCCAAAACTGCCGTCAGTTCGGCCAGCCCGGCGCGGGCATCGCACACCAGCGGCTGCGCGCGATGTTTGGTTGCGTCGAAGGCCTGCACGTTCAGCCCGACGATCCGGCATTCCGGATTGGCGAAGAGCGCCCGGGAGCCGGTGGTGAAATCCTGCAGGCGCGTGCCGACCGCGAGCACGACATCGGCCTCGCTCGCCAGCGCGTTGGCCGCGCCCGTGCCGGTGACGCCGATCGCGCCGAGATTGAGCCGGTGCCCTGAGGGTAGGGCGCTCTTGCCGGCCTGTGTTTCGGCGGCAGGAAGACCGTGGCGCTCGCAGAACGCCAGCAGTTCGGTTTCGGCCTCGCTGTAGCGCGCGCCGCCGCCGACGGCCACGAAGGGCTTCTTCGCCGCCTTCAGCAGCGTCGCGGCGGCCAGCAACTCGACCTCGTCCGGCCGCTGCCGGCGCGGCGTCCAGACGCGCTCGGCGAAGACGCTCTCCGGATAGTCGAAGGCCTCCGCCTGCACATCCTGGCACAGCGCCAGCGTCACCGGGCCGCATTCGGCCGGATCGGTCAGCACGGCCAGCGCCCGCTCGAGGGCGGGGATCAATTGCTCGGGCCGGGTCAGCCTGTCGAAATAGCGCGAGACGGGGCGGAAGCAGTCATTGGCCGAGACCGTGCCGTCGCCGAAATCCTCGATCTGCTGCAGCACCGGGTCGGGCCGGCGGCCGGCAAAGACGTCGCCCGGCAGCAGCAGCAGCGGCAGGCGGTTGACATGGGCGACAGCCGCCGCCGTGACCATGTTGGTCGCGCCGGGGCCGATCGAACTCGTCACCGCCATCATCCGGCGCCGGCGCGAGGCCTTCGCGAAGGCGATCGCGGAATGCGCCATCGCCTGCTCGTTATGGGCCCGGAAGGTTGGCAGGGCATCGCGCGCGCCATGCAGGGCCTCGCCGAGCCCCGCGACATTGCCATGGCCGAAGATCGCCCAGACGCCCGCGAACAGCGGCAGCGTATCGCCGTCGATGACGGTCTTCTGGCGGCTGAGCGCCTTCACCAGCGCCTGCGCCATGGTGAGCCTGATCGTCGCCATATCCCAGCTCCTCAGCGGCCTTGCCAGACCGAAACCAGCCGGCCGAAGCGCTCGGCCATCCGCGCGGTCGCGGCCTCGTCGTCGATCCTGCCGGCCAGCCATTGCCGCGCGACCTCGCCGAAGATCGTGCGGCCGACCGCGAAACCCTTCACCGAATTCGCCGTCCGCGCGCCGCGAAACGCCTCGGCCACCGCCTCTTCGGGCGCGTCGAGCCCGAGCAGCAGCACGCCCCGGCAAAAGGGATCGCACTCGTCGATCACGGCGTCGACAGCGGCCCAGGCGGCCGGCGAGGGCTGGCCCTCCAGCTTCCACCAGTCCGGCCGGATGCCGATCGCGTAAAGCCGCCGCATCACGCCGGCGATGGTGTCGTCACCGAGCGGGCCATGCTTCGAGGCGATGATCTCGACCAGCAGTTCCCTCCCGACCTGCCGGCACGCCAGCGCGACGCGCTTCAGCACCGCCTCCTGCGCCGCTTTCAGCTCGTCGGCATCGTCTGGGTGATAGAAGCACAGGCATTTCGCGACATGGTCGAGCGGCCATTCGGCCAGTTCCGCGCCGAGCGACCCGTCCGCGTCGGTTTCCAGCGCCAGCGGCCGCGAGCCCGGCAGCTCCAGCGGCCTTGCGATCCAGAAGCCGTGGTCGCGGGCGCGGAACAGCGCCTCGCGGCCATGCGTGCCGTCGATCAGCATGCCGAAGCCCGGCCGTCCTGCCGAAACCCGCGCCGCGGCCGCCACGGCCAGCGTCTTGAAGGCGGCGATGCGCGCGACCGGCGCACCGGCCTCCGCCGCCATCTCCTCCAGCTGCGAGCGATGGTCGATCGCCAGCGCCATGATCGTCGACGCTTGCGGCCGGCGCGTCGTCGCCCAGTGTACGTGGTTGATCTCGGTGTCGCGGCGCAGTGCCCGGTGGCGCGAGCCGTGCTTCAAAAAATATTGCAGCTCCGGCCAGGTCGGGCTTTCGGGCGAGCAGAGCAGGCGCGAGACCGCGAACGCGCCACAGGCATTGGCGTAGGCGCAACAGGTCTCGATAGCCTCGTCGCGCAGCCAGCCGCGCAGGAAGCCCGACATGAAGGCGTCGCCCGCGCCGAGCACGTTGTAGACCTCGACCGGGAAGCCCGGGCCCTTGATGCCGTCCTCGATCGAGTCCGGGATCACGCCCGGAAACACGACGCAGCCCATCGGCCCGCGCTTGCAGACGATGGTGGCGGCCGACAGGTCCCGGATGGTCCGGATCGCGGTCAGCGTATCCTCGGAACCGCCCGCCGCATGCAGTTCCTCCTCCGTGCCGACGATCAGGTCGCAATCGGCCATGATCGCCTGGAGATGCCCCGTCACCGTCTCGGAGCGGATATAGCGCTCCTCGCCGGCGGCATGGCCGGCCAATCCCCAGAGATTGGGCCGGTAGTCGACGTCGAACACGACCCTGCGGCCATGCTTGCGGGCGAGCGCGATCGCCTTCTTCTGCGCCGCGGCGGCATCGGGAATCGCGAAATGCGTGCCCGTCACCACGATCGCCCTGGCCGAGGCGATGAAGGGCTCGCTGATCTCGCTCTCGTGCAGCGCCGCGTCGGCGCAGTCGCTGCGGTAGAAGATCAGGGGAAAGGTCGTCTCGTCGCGCACGCCGAGGATGACCAGCGCGGTCAGCCGCCTGGGGTCGGTCACGACGCCGCTGGTGTCGACGCCCTCGCGCCGGAGCTGCTCGACGATGAAGCGGCCCATCTGCTCGTCGCCGACGCGGGTGATCACCGCCGATTTCAGCCCGAGCCGCGCCGTGCCGATGGCGATGTTGGTCGGGCAGCCGCCGACGGCCTTGACGAAGGTTCCCATGTCCTCGAGCCGGCCGCCGATCTGCTGGCCGTAGAGATCGACCGAGGAGCGGCCGATGGCGATGACGTCGAGGGTCGGAGCGGTATCGGTCATGCGGCCTTGCGCCTCTTGTCCTGCCAGAATCAGCCGGCCAAATCCGGACCGGCGGGCACGCCGGATTTCTCTGCCGTGGCGACGGCGAGCGTCATCGCCAGCGCGAAGGTCGCGGCCATCGAGCGGAAGGCGCCGTAGTCGGCCTCCGCCACTTCGAGCCAGAGCCGGCAATGGGCGACGAGCGGCGACAGCGCGCTGTCGGTCAGCGCCAGCACCGGCACGCCCAGGGCGTGCGCGGAAGCCGCGAGTTCGACTGTCGCCGCCGCATAGGGCGCGCAGCTCACCGCCAGCACCACGTCGCGCGGCCCGGCGACGGCGGCCTGCTCGGGTCCGAGCCCCGCGATCTGGTCGACCAGCACGGCGCGGATGCCGAGCTTGCCGAAGGCGTAGGCGAGATAGGCCGCGACCGGGAACATCCGCCGCGCCGCGACCAGCACGATCGTCTCGGCCTGCGCCAGCAGCGCGACGGCGGCTTCGAGCCGGTCCTGCGTCACCGTGCCGCGAAGCTGCGTCAGCGACGCCTCGCTCGCCTGGACGAAACCTTCCAGAAGCGCCGCGCTGCCGCCGGTCGCGGCCGTGGTCGCGCGCAGCGCGGTCAGCCGCTGGCGATGGTCGGCGGCCTGCCGCAGGCGGGACTGGAAGACCTCTTGCAACTCGCTGAAGCCGGAATAGTCGAGCGCCTGGGCGAATCTCACCAGCGTCGAGGCCTGCACCCCGGCCCTCGCCGCGATCTGCGCCGTCGAGCCGAAGGCCATGTCGTCGAGATGGGCGAGCGCGTGGTCGGCGACCTGCCGCAGCCGCTTCGGCAATTGCGGCCGGCGTTCGCGCAGCAGCGCGACGAAGCCGTCGAAATCCGATTTCTCGGCGCTCGGAAGGGATGGTTGCGACATCGGGACCCGATTTGATGCGGCTTGACTTTGCCGCGCCAGGGTTGGAATGTTTATTCCAATCGAGAATAAAAACAATCCATCCATATCGATTTTCACCCGGGCAGGGCGATGTCGCGAGTGCCGACCCAAACTTCAACCCGACCAGCCTCGACCGCTAAGCCTTTCAGCCGCGATCTCGCCGGCAAGGTCGCCGTCGTCACCGGCGGCAGCCAGGGCCTCGGCGAGGCGATCGCGCGCGAATTCGCGGAACGGGGCATTTCGGGGCTGCTGCTGACCGGCCGCGACCGCGCGCGCGGCGAGGCGGTCGCGGCCTCGCTCGCCACGGCCTCCCGCAAGGTGCGGTTCCATCCGGCCGACCTCGCCGATCTCGCCGCGGTCAGGGGCATCGTCCCGGCGGCCGAGGCCGCCTTCGGCCGGCTCGACATCCTGGTCAACGCGGCCGGCGACACCGATCGCGGCACGATCGTCGACACCTCGCCCGAACTCTACGACCGCATCATGGGCGTCAACCTGCGCGCGCCCTTCTTCCTGATCCAGGATGCGGCCGAGCTGATGCGCCGCCAGGCGATCGCCGGGTCGATCGTCAACATCCAGTCGATGTCGGCCCATGGCGGCCAGCCCTTCCTCGCCGCCTACAGCGTCTCCAAGGGCGCGCTCGCGACGCTGACGCGGAACGCCGCCTACGGCCTGCTCGAGGACCGCATCCGCGTCAACGGCCTGAACATCGGCTGGATGGCGACGCCGGGCGAGGACGCCATCATGAAATTGCGCCATGGCGCGCAGGACGGCTGGCTCGACGAGGCGGCGAAGTCGCGGCCCTTCGGCCGGCTGATCGACCCGCGCGAGGTGGCCAAGGCCGTCGCCTACCTCGCCTCCGCCGAATCCGGGCTGATGACCGGCGCAAACATCGATTTCGACCAATCCATCCTCGGCGCGCATGACTGACCGGCCTCACGGCTGACGCGCCGCCTGATCACACGAGACACGGGACTGAAGACGACGATGCGGTTTGGATTGCTGGGCGCGGGAAGAATTGGCCGGATCCACGGTCTGAACGTGGCGGCGCGCGCCGATTCGACGCTGGCGGCCGTCACGGACGCCTCGCCGGAAGCGGCCGCGTCGCTGGCGGCCGCGGCCGGCGCCAGGGTCGCGAGCGCTGACGCCATCCTCGCAGACGCCTCGATCGACGCCATCCTGATCTGCACGCCGACCGACACCCATGCCGACCTGATCGAGGCGGCCGTCTCGGCCGGCAAGGCGGTGTTCTGCGAGAAGCCGGTCGATCTCGACGCCGGCCGCATCAGGCGCTGCCTCGCCACCGTCGAGACGTCCGGCAAGCCGCTGATGATCGGCTTCAATCGCCGCTTCGACCCGAATTTCGCCGCGCTGGAGGCCCGCCTGCGCGCGGGCGAGGCCGGCGCGATCGAGATCGTCAGCGTGATCTCGCGCGATCCGTCGCCGCCGCCGGTCGACTATGTGAAGCGCTCGGGCGGGCTCTTCCGCGACATGATGATCCATGATTTCGACATGGCGCGCTTCCTCCTGGCCGAGGAGCCGGTCGAGGTCTTCGCGCTCGGCTCCGCGCTTGTCGACAAGGCGATCGGCGAGGCCGGCGACGTCGACACCGCCGCCGTGCTGATGAGGACGGCCTCGGGGAAAATCGCCCAGATCTCGAACTCGCGCCGCGCGACCTATGGCTACGACCAGCGCATCGAGGTGCATGGCTCGGCCGGCATGCTGCGCGCCGGCAACATCCACGAGACGACCGTCGAGAGCGCCACCGCCAGGGGTTTCCGCGCCGACCCGGTGCAGAACTTCTTCCTGGAGCGCTACGCGGCCGCCTACCGTCTCGAGCTCGACGCCTTCGTTGCGGCCTGCAAGGGCGGCAAGGCGCCGACGCCGTCGGGGGTGGACGGGCTGAAGGCCCAGATCCTCGCCGACTCCGCCACCGAGTCGGCGCGCGCGGGCAAGCCCGTCCCCGTCGCGCTGGAGGCGATCTGAGCATGTCGCCCGCCGAGCTGGAGCTGCGCCATTACGCCGTGCTCGGCCTCGTCGCCGAGGCCAGCGTCATGGCGCTCGGCTATTTCGACAGGAGCGACAGCCTCGGCGTCACCATGAAGGGCGCGCAGGACTGGCTCACCGTCGCCGACGGCAAGGTCGAGGAGTTTCTGCGCGAGCGGCTCGCGGTGATGTTCCCGAACGATGCGATCATCGGCGAGGAAGGCGGGGGAGAGGCATCGGACGCGGTCTGGATCATCGATCCGATCGACGGCACCTCGAACTTCGCCCGCGGCGACCGCAACTGGTGCATCTCGATCGGCTTCCTGCTGAACCGCGTGCCGGAGATCGGCATCATCGCCGCGCCAGCGCTCGGCGAGGTCTATGCCGCGAGGCGCGGCAAGGGCGCGACCCTGAACGGCCAGCCGATCAGGGTCTCGGGCGCGGCCGACATCACCCGCGCCTATGTCGAGCTCGGCTGGTCGACGCGGGTGCCGGCGCAGCGCTATCTGGAGGTGATCGGCCGCGGCTACGCGGCCGGGGCCTCGATGAAGCGCGGCGGCTCGGGCGCGCTCGGCATCTGCCACGTCGCCAACGGGCGCACCGACGCCTATGCCGAGCTTCACATCAACGCCTGGGATGTCGCGGCCGGCATCGTGATCGCCTCGGAAGCCGGCGCAACGATCAACGACTTCTTCGCCGGAACGGGCATCGCGAAGGGAAATCCGATCCTCTGCTCCACGCCGGCGCTGGCCGGGGACCTGCGTAAAATCACCGGAATCGCTTAGCTGGCGCGATAGGCGTTGATCTTTCTTCGCCGGTCGTCGCAATGTCACGTCAAAGAGAACAAGAACATCAACGTTCTGATCAGGGAGGTTATCATGCAGACGAAATCCTGGCTCAAGGCCGGCCTGTTCGCGGCGCTCGCGACCGCGTCGTTCGCGCCCGCGCCCGCGCAGGCGCAGGGCGCGCTCGTGATGTATTGCGGCGTGCAGGAAGAGTGGTGCCGCGCCATGTCGACGAGCTTCGAGAAGGAGACCGGCATCAAGGTCGCGATGACGCGCAAGTCGGCGGGCGAGATCTACGCCCAGCTCAAGGCCGAGAGCGCCAATCCGCGCGGCGACATCTGGTGGGGCGGCACCGGCGATCCCCATCTCCAGGCGGCCGAGGAAGGGCTGACCCAGGAATACGAATCCCCTGTCAACAAGGATCTGCATCCCTGGGCGCTGGCGCAGTGGAACGCCGCCAAGAAGCGCTCCGTGGGCATCTATGCCGGCGCGCTCGGCTTCGGCTTCAACACCAACGAGATCAAGCGCAAGGGTCTGGCCGAGCCGAAATGCTGGGCCGACCTGCTCGACTCCAAGCTGAAGGACGACGTCCAGGTCGCCGATCCGAACTCCTCGGGCACCGCCTACAACCTGCTCGCCACGGTCATCCAGCTGATGGGTGAGGACAAGGGCTTCGACTATCTCAAGGCCCTGCACAAGAACGTCAGCCAGTACACCAAGTCGGGCGCGGCCCCGGCCAAGGCCGCGAGCCTCGGCGAGACCGCCGTCGGCATCGTCTTCATCCATGACGCGGTCGTCTTCGCGGTGCAGGGCGACCCGATCAAGCCGGTCGCGCCCTGCGAGGGCACGGGCTACGAGATCGGCTCGATGTCGATCGTCAAGGGCGCGCGCAATCTCGACAACGCCAAGAAGTTCTACGACTGGGCCCTGACCCCGGCCGCCCAGGCGCTCGCCGCTCCGGCCAAGTCCTATCAGGTGCCCTCCAACAAGAGCGCGCCCGTGCCGGCCCAGTCGCCGAAGATGGAGGAGATGAAGCTGATCAACTACGACTTCGTCAAATACGGCTCCTCGGCCGAGCGCACCCGCCTGCTGGCCAAGTGGGACAAGGAAGTGAAGGCGCTGCCGAAGTAGGCTTGAGGCTCGGGCCGGGACAGTCGATCATGCGATCCGCAACCAAGCTCGCGCTCGTCGTCGGCTGGCTCGGCTATGCCGTGCTGCCCTGGTATCTCGTCGAGGGGATGAGCCTGACCAGCCTCGGCTGGCTGGCGGGCTACCCCCTCGGCAAGGCCGGCAGCGCGCTGGCGCTCGGGCTCTCGGGGCAGGCGCCCTGGCTCCTGCCGATCGGCGCGGCGCTGCTCGTGGCGACCGCGATGATCGGCCTCAGGGACACGCGCCGCGTCGCCTATGTCCTGACCGCGGCCGGGCTCGCCGGCATGGTCCTGTTCTTCGCGCAGGGTTTCTCGATCGCGCTGGAGAACCAGGGCATTCCCTGGCTGGCGGCGCTGGTCGGCGGCGCCGGGGGAACGCAGCGCGGCATGGGCGCGGGCGCGTTCCTCGCCATCCTGTCGCTGCTCTTCCTGTTCTGCCACGGCCTCGCCTATCGCGGCGTCTGCCGCGGCGACCTCTTCACCACCTCCTCGATCGGCATCGTCGTGCTGCTGATCGGGCTGTTCATCTTCTTTCCCGTCGCGACGATCCTGCGCAGCGCGCTGATCGACCAGAACGGCCAGATCGCGTTCTCGGCCTTCGCGGCGCGCTTCTTCGATTCCTCGATCTGGGGGCTCGGCTGCATCACGGCCAGCACCAATTGCGGCGTCGCCTGGAACACGCTGATCCTCGCCGTTCTCTGCGGCGTCATCACGACCCTGCTCGGCCTCGCCTGCGCGCTGCTGATCCTGCGCACCGGCATGCCCGGCAAGAAGGTGATGCGGGCCCTGACCGTGCTGCCGATCATCACGCCGCCCTTCGTCATCGGGCTGGCGCTGATCCTGCTCTTCGGCCGCTCCGGCGTCGTCTCCAGCCTGCTCTACGAGTGGTTCGGCGTGCCGCGCTCGCGCTGGCTCTACGGCCTGCCCGGCATCCTGCTGGCGCAGGTGCTGGCCTTCGCGCCGATCGCGTTTCTGGTGCTGATCGGCGTCGTGCAGGGCATCAGCCCCGCCCTCGAGGAAGCCTCGCAGACGCTGGGCGCCAAGCGCTGGCAGACCTTCCGCACCGTGACCTGGCCGCTGCTTCGGCCCGGCATCGCCAACGCCTTCCTGCTCGGCTTCGTCGAGAGCATGGCCGATTTCGGCAATCCGCTCGTGCTCGGCGGCAATTACGAGGTGCTCTCGACCAAGATCTTCTTCGCGGTCGTCGGCGCGGCCTACAACCAGGGCCAGGCGGCGGTGCTGGCCGTGGTGCTGCTCGCCTTCACGCTCGGCGCCTTCTGGATCCAGCAGCGCTGGCTCGGGGGCAAATCCTACACCACCGTCACCGGCAAGGGCGATTCCGGCCTGCCGACGCCGCTGCCGCGCCGCGTCTCCTGGCTCGCCGGCCTCGTCATCGTGCCCTGGGTCGCGCTGACCTTCGTGATCTACCTCGTCATCCTGGTCGGCGGCTTCGTCAAGACGATGGGCCGCGACCACACCCCGACGCTGGAGCATTACCGCACCGGCTTCGCCGTCGACTTCAGCCGCGGGCTCTATTTCGAGGGCGCGGCCTGGAACTCCTTCTTCACGACTCTGAAGGTCGCGGCGATCTCGGCGCCTCTCACCGCGCTGATCGGTCTGCTCACCGCCTATCTGCTGACGCGGCAGAGGTTCGGCGGCAGGAGCACGCTCGAATTCGCCACGATGCTCTCCTTCGCCATTCCGGGCACCGTGCTCGGCGTCGCCTATATCCTCGCTTTCAACGTGCCGCCGATCGAGATCACCGGCACGGGGCTGATCCTCGTGATCGCCTTCGTCTTCCGCAACATGCCTGTCGGCGTGCGCTCGGGCATCGCCGGCCTGTCGCAGATCGACAAGAGCCTGGACGAGGCCTCGACGACCCTGCGCGCCCGCTCCTTCACCACGCTCTGGCGCGTCGTGCTGCCGCTGCTGAAGCCCGCTCTGGTCTCGGCGCTGGTCTATTCCTTCGTGCGCTCGATGACCGCCGTCAGCGCCGTGATCTTCCTGGTCTCGGCCGAATACAACCTCGCCACCGCCTATATCGTCGGCCGGGTCGAGGCCGGCGAGTTCGGCCTCGCCATCGCCTATTCCTCGGTGCTGATCGTGGTCATGGCGCTCGGCATCGGTCTGATCCAGCTCGGCGTCGGCGAGCGCAAGCTCGGCCGGCGCCAGCGCAATCAGGGCAAGGTCGTCGCATTGTCGAGTTCGGCGGCACAACCCATCAGTCAAGGAGCCGCAAGTTGACCAAGGCCGGCCCCGCTTCCGTCGAGTTCCGCAACGTCTCCATGCGCTACGGCGGCGTGACGGCGGTCGACAACGTCTCCTTCGGCATCGAGGCCGGCAAGCTGGTGACCCTGCTCGGCCCCTCCGGCTGCGGCAAGACCACCACCTTGCGCATGATCGCGGGCCTCGAGATCGCCAGCGAGGGCCGGATCCTGATCGGCGGCAAGGACGTCACCAGGCTCTCCGCCGCCGACCGCGACGTCTCGATGGTGTTCCAGTCATATGCGCTGTTCCCGCATATGAGCGTGCTGGATAACGCCGCCTACGGCCCGACCGTGAAAGGCCTCGGCAGGGATGCGGCGCGCGAGATGGCGCTGTCCAAGCTCGCCCTCGTCGGCCTGAAAGGCTTCGAGAACCGCTATCCGTCCGAGCTCTCGGGCGGCCAGCAGCAGCGCGTCGCGGTGGCGCGCGCGCTCGTGCTGGAGCCGCAGGTGCTGCTCTTCGACGAGCCGCTCTCCAACCTCGACGCCAAGCTGCGCCGGCGCGTGCGCGAGGAAATCCGCGAACTCCAGCAGGACCTCAACCTCACCGTCGCCTATGTCACCCACGACCAGGAGGAGGCGCTCGCCGTTTCCGACCGCATCATCGTGATGTCGAACGCGAAGATCGCGCAGGAAGGTGCGCCGCGCGAGCTCTACGAGCAGCCCGCCAACGCCTTCGTCGCCGATTTCATCGGCGATGCGAACCTGATCGAGGTCGCGATCACCGACGTCGTCGACGGCCGCGCGGATGTCGCGCTCGGCCCGCTGACGGTGGGCCTGCCGGCGCGAGGCCTGTCGGTCGGGCCTGCGCGGATCGCGGTCAGGCCGGAAAGCCTGCTGATCGGCCGCGACGGCGATGCCGCGGGCCTGCCCGGGACGGTGCGCAAATGCGCCTATCTCGGCAATCACCTCGACATCATGGTGACGACGGAGGTGGGCGAGCTCTTCGTGATCCAGTACGGCTCGCGCGACATGCTGCCCGAGGGGGCGCCGATCTCGTTGTCCTTTGCCGGCTCTGGCGTGACGCTGATCCCGCCGGCCTGAACCGGGACCGCGGAGCCGGACCTTTCATCGCTTTGCTCAAAAGATCGACGCGACCGCCGCATTATCGGCATCTTCCGCGGGCATTGTCGCTGAGTTGGCTAATGAAAAAGAGATGATTTTGCGATAGAATCAGGCTCTTGAATCGGGAGGCACTCGCCAGAAATGACCGGCAACGACAGCGCCACCACGATCCTGATCCATCTCGCCGGCGGCGTCGCGCTGCTGATCTGGGCGGTCAGGCTGGTCCGGACCGGGGCGATGCGCGCCTTCGGCGGCTCGCTGCGCCAGGCGCTCGCGCGCTTCACGCAGAACCGCGTCGCGGCCTTCGGCAGCGGCGTCGGCGTGACTATGGTGCTGCAGAGCTCGACCGCGACGACGCTGCTCGTTTCCTCCTTCGCCGGGCGCAACCTGATCGCGCCGGCCATGGCGCTGGCCGTGCTGCTGGGCGCGAACTTCGGCACGGCGCTCGCCGCCTTCGTCATCTCGCTCGATCTCGGCTGGCTCTGGGGCCTGTGCGTCGCCATCGGCGTGGCGCTCTATCTCAGCCACGAGGCGATGGACCGCGCCCGCAATATCGGCCGCGTCATCGTCGGCATCGGCCTGATCCTGCTCGCTCTGATAGAGCTCAACGCGGCCGCCGCCCCGCTGGCGCAGTCGCCGACCTTCCGCACGCTTCTGGGGGCGATCGCCGGCGAGCCCTTGCTCGCCGTGCTCGTCGCGGTCGCGGCGACCTGGCTGACCCATTCCAGCATCGCGATCATCCTTTTGATCGCGACCTTCGCGTCCTCGGGGCTGTTTCCGCCGGCGACCGCGCTGACGCTGGTGATCGGCGCCAATCTCGGCAACGCGCTGATCCCGGTGCTGGACCAGCTCGGCTCTCCGATCGCGCAGCGCCGCGCCGCCATCGGCAACCTGCTGACGCGCATCGTGCTGGCCGTCCTTCTCCTGCCCTTCGTCAAGCCGCTCGCGGACTGGCTGATCGCCCTGCCGGCGGCCGATGCGCGCCTCGCGATCGGGTTCCATGTCGGCATGAACCTGCTCGGCGCGCTCGCCTTCCTGCCGCTGGTCGGGCCGATCGCCCGGCTGGTCGAGCGGCTCGCACCGGGCAGCGACAGCGCGGAGGCCGTCGTCAAGCCGCGTCATCTCGATCCCGGCGTGCTCGACAGCCCGTCCGAGGCGCTGGCCGGCGCGATGCGCGAGGCGCTCAGCCTGGGCGACCGCGTCGAGACCATGCTGCGCGACACCATGACCCTGATCGAGACCGACGCGCTCAAGCTCTCCCGCGCGATCGCGGCGCAGGACGACGGCGTCGACACCATCCACGAATCGATCAAGCTCTATCTGGTCAAGGTTTCGCGCAACGAGCTGAGCGAGGAGGAGAGCCGCCGCCTGTTCGAGATCATGACGCTGATCACCAATCTCGAGCATATCGGCGACATCATCGACAAGAACCTGCGCGAACTGGCCGAGAAGAAGATCCGCAAGCGTTACGCCTTCTCGCCCGAGGGGCTGGCCGAGATCAGGGAGTTCCACCAGCGCGTCGCCTCGGGGCTGGTGCTGGCGCTCAACGTCTTCGCCACGCGCGATCTCACGCTGGCGCGCCAGCTCTTCGCCGAGAAGGCGGTGATGCGCGATGCCGAGCGGCGCGCGACCGAAAGCCATTTCGAGCGCCTGCGCTCGGGCCGCAGCGAGACGATCGAGACCAGCGCGATCCATCTCGACATCATCCGCGACCTCAAGCGCATCCATGGCCACGTCGCCTCGATCGGCTATCCGATCCTCGAAAGCGCCAACGCCCTGCGTGAAAGCCGCCTCATGGAGACGCGCGAGGCCCGCCTGCAGCAGGACCAGGCCCGGCTGATCGAATCGCCCCGCTGATATCTCCCGGTTTGCGATCGAACCTCATCCTGGACAAGCCGCGCAGCGGCGCGGGTCCAGGGTCCATCGTAAGGTACGGCGCTGCCAGCGGCCAGGCGCGCCTTCAGGCCGGCTCGAGCTGCGCGATCAGCGTCTTAAGGCCGGGCTCGTCGACGAGATCGGCGGCGTCCTGCCGGCTGAACCAGTGGAAGCGCCGTTGCGCCTGCTCGGCCCAGTTAGGCAGCTGGCGCTCGAAGCTCAGCCGGTAGAGCTTGACCTCGCAGAGAACGAAATGGTCGTCGAGCCGCTTCCAGTAGGTATAGCGGCCGACCGGCTTCTTGCCGATCTTGCCGACGACGCCGGCCTCCTCGAAGGCTTCGCGCGCGGCGGCGTCGTTGTCGTCCATGCCCTTTATCGGCCAGCCCTTGGGCACGATCCAGCGCCGCGTCGTGCGCGAGGTCACGAGCAGCACTTCGACGCTGCCATCGGCGGCGGGGCGGACGGGGACGGCGGCGACCTGGACCCTTGTCTCTCCGACGCCGCCCTTGGATTTCTTCATCGATCGCTGGCGCTCCTTGCGCGCCGTGTTTCCGGCGCGCCCGCTGGCTGGGCCGCCTGCTCGAATCGCTGGACGATTCGCCCACGCCATGATCGTCCCATCCGGCGCCGAGGCAACCTGATTGTGAGCACGATTCATGTCCCGGCTTGGCCGGAATCATGGCGAGGTCATGCGGGATCGGGAAAATCGGTTGCCGGCTCATCGAGCGACCGGCGCGGAACAATCCGGACGCCCTCGGATTGGGCTTCCGCGGGTCTTGCGGGAGGTGTCTCCAGCGGTGATTCTGCACCTGCGAGACGGCGATGGAGATGCGTGATGAGCTGGAGCGACGGCCTTGGACTGCTCGGTTTCGTCGCGGCCTGCGTCGCGGTCGCGAGCTCGGGCGCGGTGTTTCGGCCGGGCGACTGGTATGAGCGGCTGCGGAAGCCGTGGTGGCGGCCGCCGAACTGGCTGTTCGGCCCGGCCTGGACGGTGCTCTACCTGATGATCGCGGTTTCGGGCTGGCTCGTCTGGCGCAAGGCCGGCTTCACTGGCGCTGTCCTGCCGCTGGCGCTCTACGGCGTCCAGCTCGGCCTGAACGCGGCTTGGTCCGGCTTCTTTTTCGGCATGCGCCGGATGGATTTCGCTCTCGTCGATGTCGCGCTGCTCTGGCTCTCGATCCTCGGGCTGATCCTGCTGTTCAGGCCGATCGACGAGACCGCGGCGCTGCTGCTCCTGCCCTATCTCGCCTGGGTCGCCTTCGCCGCCTTTCTCAACTGGACGATGTGGCGGCTCAACCCGCAGGCCGCGACGGCCTGAGCCGATCAGCCGTCATGCAGCCTCGCCAGATACCGCGCCCGCGACAGCCGGCGCGTGCGGGCCGCCTCGACCGCGGCCTGCGGCGGGATCGCGCCGAAAGCCACCTGGCTCCGGCTGCGCAGCTGCGAAAATCCGTCGAGATGGTCGCGGACGATCGTCGCGATCCTGGGGTAGCCGCCGGTGGTCTGGTGGTCGGCGAGCAGCACGGTCGCCACGCCGTCGCCCGAGACCTGGATCGAGCCGCGCGCGATCGGCTCTGACGGCATGTCGAGCACCGCGTCGGGCCTGAGCGAAGGCCCGGCGAGCCGCACGCCCATGCGATCATAGGCGTCGGTCAGGGTGAAGGACGCCGACAGCAGCGTCTCGATCGTCTCCGGCGAAAAGAAGCGGTCCTGCGGGCCGAGCACGACCTTGACGCGCTGGCGCGGCCTTGCCGTGACGGGGCAGTCGAGCTCGCCGACCCGCGCCTCGCGGCGCTCGGCGTCCGGGATCACGAGGCGGTGCCCCGCCATCAGCTTGCCGCCGCCGAAGCCCGACGGGCCATGCGTCGAGACGCTGCCGAGCCATGGCTTCGCGTCGAGCCGGCCGGCGAAGCCGAGATAGCTCCAGCTTCCCCACGGGCCGGGCGTCACCGAGAGCCGCATCCCGGCGGTCAGCGTCGTCACCAGCCAGGACGGGTATTCCCGGCCATCGAGGATGACGCGAAACCCGCCACCGGCGAGCGCGATGGTGACCGAGCCCTCGACGCAGTCGAGCGCCAGCCCGCCGATCGAGATCTCGATCCCGGCCGCGCCATCCGGATTGCCGAGCGCCGCGTTGGCGATGGCGAAGGCGCCGCGATCCATCGGGCCCGAGGCCGGCACGCCATAGCGCATCAGCCCGGTCCGACCGCCATCCTGCACGGTGACGAGCGGGCCGGCCTGCACGATCTCGATCACGGCGCGGGCCATGGCTCAGCCGGCCCGGCCATGCGCGTCGAAGCCGGCTCGGTCGATCCGGCGGAAGCGGACATCGTCGCCGATCTCGAACAGGAACGGTTTTCCAGTCTCCTCGCGCAGGATTTCGGTCGGCGAGCGGCCGATGATCCACCAGCCCGTCGGCATGACCAGCGTGGTCACGAGGCATTGCGGCCCGGCGATCAGCACGCTCCCGGCGGCGATGCCGCGCACGGCTGAGGGCTTGCGCGGCAGCCGGATCGCCTCGGGCACGCCGGCGAGATAGGCATAGCCCGGCGCGAAGCCGTACATGAAGACGCTGTAGTCGCCGGCCAGATGCGCCGCGATCACCGTCTCGCGCGCGAGGCCGGTGGCCTCGGCGACCGCGTCGAGATCGGGCGCGAACTCGCCCTCGTAGCAGACCGCCACCTCGCGCGGCTCGCCCTTGGGCGGCAGGGTCGCGGGTTTTTGCAGCAGCGCCGTCATCGCCGCCTCGACCAAGGCATGGTCGCTGAGCAGCGGGTCGAAGCCGACGAGCAGGCTGGCATAGGCCGGCACAGCCTCGGTGAAGCCCGGGAACGGCGTGGCCGAGAGCGCCGCGTCGAGCCGCCTGATCAGCGCGTTGATGTCCGCGTCGATCGTCTCGCCGAGCTCGACCAGCACGGCATGCTCCGCCACCGGCCGGAAGCGCGGAAACCCCTGCGCGGACGCGCTCATGCCGGGCGCGGCAGGAAGGGCGCGATCGATACGCCGGCCTGCGTCAGCGCCGCGCGCACGGTCCGGGCCATCGCGACCGCCCCAGTGCTGTCGCCATGGACGCAGATCGACTGCGCCGCGAGCCGGATCGCCGGCCCCTCCAGCGTCGGCATCAGCCCGGTGTCGAGGAATGCGACCAGCCGCCGCGCCGCCGCGTCCGCATCATGGATCATCGCGCCGTCCCGGCTGCGCGGCGCCAGCCTTCCATTGGGCAGATAGCCCCGGTCGGCGAAGATCTCGCTGTGGACGTCAAGCCCGCGGGCGCGGGCGGCGGGCTCCAGTTCCGTGCCGGAGATCGTCAGGACCGGCAGATCGCGCGAGACGGCGGCGACCGCCCGCGCGATCGCGTCGGCCACGCCGCGATCGTCGCAGGCGAGATTGCCGAGCGCGCCATGCGGCTTGACGTAAGCCACCTTCGCGCCGGCCAGCGCCGCCGCGCCCATCAGCGCGCCGATCTGCACGGCGGTGAAGCGCTCGATCTCGCGGGCCGAGCAGGGGATGATGCGGCGGCCGAAGCCCTCGCGGTCGGCATAGCCCGGATGCGCGCCGACCACGACGCCACGCGCCTTGGCGAGCGCAACCGTCTCGACCATCGTCTCGGGATCGCCGGCATGGCCGCCGCAGGCGATGTTGGCGCTGGTGACGAGGTCGAGCATGGCGGCGTCGTCGCCGGCGCGCCACGGGCCATAGCCCTCGCCGAGATCGGAATTGAGGTCGATGCTGCGCGTCATCGCGTCATCCTAGCACAGGCCGGACCAGCGCGGCCGGCAGGATCAGCCTTCCGCCACCGGCACCGTATAATTCAGCACCAGCCGCCCGCCATCGGGATAGATCGTCTGCCCGGTCAGGTAGGAGGCGTCGCTGCTGGCCAGGAACGCCGCCACCGAGGCGATCTCGGCCGGCTCGCCGCAGCGGCCGATCGGCGTGCGCGACAGCACCGAGCGCCGCGCCTCGTCGGAGGTCATTACCGCCGTCGCGACCATCTCGGTCAGGATCGTGCCCGGCCCGATGCCGACGACGCGGATGCCGTGCGGCGCGAGCGCCACCGCCGCGACCGCGGTGAGCTGGTTCATGCCGCCCTTGGAGATCGCGTAGGTCGCGAGGTTCGGGTTGGCGAGCAGCGCGTTGATCGACGACATGTTGATGATCACGCCGCCCGTGCCCTGCGCGACCATCTGACGCCCGGCCGCCTGCACGCCGAAGAAGGCGCCCTTCAGGTTGACGCCGATGACCGCGTCGAAATCGCTCTCTGCGATCTCGAGGAAGGGTTGGCCGCGGGCGATGCCGGCGTTGTTCAGCATGATGTCGAGCCGGCCGAAGCGCTCGACCGCCGCCGTGACCAGCGCATCGACCTCGCTGCGTTTCGTCACGTCGCTCGGGGCGGCAAAAACCTTCTCGGGTCGCCCGAGCGCATCGGCCGCGCGGGCGAGTTCCTCGCCGTCGATATCGGCGATGACGAGTTTCGCGCCCTCCTGCGAAAAGCGCTCGGCGCAGGCGCGGCCTAGGCCGCGCGCCGCCCCCGTGATCACCGCGACCTTGCCGTCGAGTTTCATCGTGCCGCTCCTTTCAGCGCTTCAGGCGCGGCTTCTCGATCCCGGCCTGATGGCAGAGCGCATCGACCATCGCCGAGAAATCCCGCCCGCCGAACCCGCCGGCGCGGGCCGCGCTGAAGGCCTCGCGCGCGGCCGCCGCCAGCGGCATCGGCACTTTCGCCGCATTGGCCGCGTCGACGATCAGGCTGAGGTCCTTATGCGCCAGATCGATGGTGAAGCCGGGCTCGGTGTCGCCGATCAGCACCTTGTTTGGCCAGTTGACCTTGAGCTGCCCGTTCACGGCGGTGGTGCCGTAGAGCACCTCCAGCGTCGTCTCCAGCGTCAGCCCGAAGCGCTGCGACAGCGCCAGCGCCTCGGCGTTCATCTGGCACAGCGACACGGCGAGATAGTTGTTGACCAGCTTGGTCCGCGTGCCGCTGCCGACCGGGCCGCAATGATGGATCGTCGAGCCCATGCCCTCCAGCAGCGGCTTCACACGGGCGAAATCGGCCTCCGCGCCGCCGACCATGAACAGCGATTCGCCCCGGTCGGCATGCGTCGCCAGCCGCCCGACAGGCGCGTCGACGAAGCCGATCCCCTTCGCCGCGGCCTGTTTCGCCAGCGCATCGGTGACGAGCGGGTCGATCGTGCTCATGTCCATGATCAGGCTGCCGGGCTTCGCATGCTCCAGCACGCCGCCCGGGCCGGCCACGACCTGCGCGACGATCGCCGAGTTCGGCAGCATGGTGACGATCACGTCGGCATCGGCCGAAACCTCCGCGACCGATTCCGCCGCCCGCGCCTGCAGCGAGGCCAGTTCCGCAACGGCCTCGCGGTTGACGTCGTGGACGACGAGGCGAAAGCCCTTGCGGCACAGATTCGAGGCCATGGGCCGGCCCATGCGGCCGAGTCCGACGAAACCGATCATATCCATGCGGGTCTTTTCCTCGTGTTTTGTCGTCTTGGCTATCGCGTTGCGGTGGGTTGCGGATGGCAATGCCGCATCAGCCCTGCGGCAGTCCCAGATGAGCACGGAAACGGTTCTTGATGTAGACCGCGTCGCGCGAGGGCAGGGAGCGCGGCGGGTTCTCGGCCGCGACCTTGATCACGAACAGGCGCGGGCCTTCGGGCGCTCCGTGCAGCGTCCCGGCCAGCGTCTCGACCTCTGCCATGCCGGTCAGCGTCTTCGCCGTCGCGAAGCCGCAGGCCTCCGCCGCCTTCGCCAGGTCGACGCCGTGGCCGGTATGGCTGCCCTGCATGCCGGTCTCGCCGAAATGCTGGTTGTCGATCACCGCGATGTCGAGGTTTTTCGGCTTCGCGACCGCGATGGTGGCGAGCGCCCCGAAAGCCATCAGCTGCTCGCCGTCGCCGGTGACGACCAGCACGCGCCGCGCGGGTTGCGCCTGCGCGAGGCCGAGGCCGACCAGCGCGGCGCCGCCCATCGCGCCCCAGAGATAGTAGTTGCCGTCGTGGTCGCCGGCGGCGTGGACGTCGTAGGTCGCCGAACCCAGCCCGGTCACGACCAGCGTGTCGCCCCGGTCCCTGAGCAGGGTGGCGACGACGGCGCGGCGGCCGAGCGATGAGATGTCCGGATCGGCCATCGCGCTCACCACTTCTTCCGGCCGAGCAGGCGCTGGCCGATCAGCACCGCGATCTGCTGGTCGCCCTCATAGGCGAGCGCGGCCGCCGCCTCGACGGTGTCCACGAGGTCTTCCGCCGTGTCGGCCCGCATCACGCGGATGCCGACCGCCTCCAGCGCCGCTTGCGCGCCGCGCCCCATCGGCGCCTGCCAGGGATTGAACTCGGCCCATTCGCCGCGCATCGTCACCAGCATCAGCAGCGGCGCCCGCGTCATCACCGGCAGCGACAGCATGTTGATGCAGTTGCCGACGCCGCTCGACTGCATCAGCAGCACGCAGCGCTGCCCGCCGAGCCAGGCCCCGGTCGAGATCGCGACGCCCTCCTCCTCGGTGGTGAGGACGTTGGTCTTCACCTCGGCGTCGGCCTGGAACAGCCGGATCAATGCGCTGTGGCCGGCATCGGGAACGAAGGCCATCTGGCGCACCTCGGCCGCCTTCAGCATGGCGTGGAGCCTCGCCGGCCAGCCGCTGACGGCGGCGGCCGCGGCCTCCGCGCCGGCGGCGTTTGAAACGGTGGTCTCGCCCACGGGCTTTTTCTCCAGTCGGATCCGTGGCGAGGATGGCCGCTGGCGGCGCGCGGCTCAAGCCCGCTTCATGCGCGTTTCAAGGACAGCGACATGTCGTTCGGTCATGGGAACGAAAAAACGGCGGGGCTCCGTTTTCGCCGAACTTGCTCTAACCTTTCCGCGTCGGCAGCCGCCGTCGTGAACGTGCTCCGCCGATGATCATCCGCCAGCTTGTCTATCTCGACGCGCTCGCCCGCGAGCGGCATTTCCGCCGGGCGGCTGAGGCCTGCCACGTCTCGCAGCCGACGCTGTCTGCCGCCATCGCCCAGCTTGAGGCCGAGCTCGGCGTGCTCATCGTCGAGCGCGGCCGCCGCTTCCAGGGGCTGACCAAGGAGGGCGAGGTCGTCGTCGCCCATGCCCGCCGCATCCTGGCCGAGACGGATCTGCTCAAGGAATCGATCGCCGAGCTCAAGGCCGGAATCAGCGGGCGCATCCGGCTCGGCGCCATCCCGACTGCGCTGCCGATGATCGCGCACATCACCGCCCCGTTCTCCTCGCGCTATCCGGCGGTCTCTCTGACGGTGCTGTCCCTGACCTCATCGGACATCAAGGAGCGCATCGACAATTTCGAGCTCGATGTCGGCCTGACCTATCTCGACAACGAGCCGCTCGACGGCGTCGTGTCCAAGCCGATCTACCAGGAATCCTACGTTCTGCTGACGCGCGAGGACGGGCCGCATGGCGGGCGCGACTCGATCACCTGGGCCGAGGCCGGCGAGCTCAAGCTCTGCCTGCTCACCTCGGACATGCAGAACCGGCGCATCATCGACGGCATCTTCCGCTCGGTCGGGCAGGCGCCGCGCCCGGCGATCGAGACCAATTCGATCTTCAACCTGTGCTCGCATGCCGGCATCCAGGGCGTCTCCAGCATCGTCTCGCTGCAACTGCTCGAATTCTTCGGGATTCCGATCGGGACCAGGGCGCTTCCCCTCGTCGAGCCGCAGGCCCAGCGCACGATCGGGCTGATCGTCGCCGACCGGCAGCCCTTCGCGCCGCTGGCGCGCAACCTCCTGATGATGTCGCGGGCGGTCGGCGAGGCGGTGCTGCCGCGCCGGCCGATCGTGCGATAGCCGCGAACTATCTTTGCAAGAGGCCGCGCGGTTTGTGCGGCGCAATATGCCCGGATAGGCGGAGATTATCACCCCGCTCTCGACAGCCACGGCCGGGCGAAACGCGAAACCTGCTATTACGATAGTTGGAAGCTATCATCTGGTTGGAATAAACGATTTGAATTCCTCTTATTCTTCGGTCCCACTCGGGCCAAGCGAACGTCGGGAGAACCGCGTCGGATGGAGGAAGAATGGCCGCATACCCCGCCTGGAACGATGACGAAGCGCGATCGGTCGCCGCAGGCCTCGCGCATCTCGAGGGAGCGACGCTGCCGATCCTGCACGCCTTGCAGGAGGCGTTCGGCTATGTCGACGCCAAGGCCGTCCCGGTCATCGCCGAGGCGCTGAACCTGTCCCGCGCCGAGGTGCATGGCGCGATCTCGTTCTACCATGATTTCCGGAGCGCGCCGCCGCCGCGCCGCGTCGTGAAGCTCTGCCGCGCCGAGGCCTGCCAGGCGCTCGGCTGCGAGGCGCTGGTCGAGGATCTCGCCCGCGACCACGGCATCGCGCTCGATCGTCATGACGCGGCAAAGGATGTCGCGGTCGAGACGGTCTACTGCCTCGGCAATTGCGCGCTCGGCCCCTCGGCCCTGGTCGATGGCGAGCTGTTCGGGCGGCTCGACGCCGGCAGGCTTGCCGACCTCTGCGGTGTCGCGGGAGCGGCCGCATGAGCGACACGGTCCGCATCTTCGTGCCGATCGACGCCGCCGCCCTGTCGGTCGGCGCCGAAGCTGTGGCGCAGGCGATCCTCGGGGAGGCGCGCGAGCGTGGTCTCGCGGTCGATCTCGTCCGCAACGGCTCGCGCGGCATGCTCTGGCTGGAGCCGCTGGTCGAGGTCGAGACGCCGGCCGGCCGGATCGCCTATGGGCCGGTGGCCGCGCGCGAAGTCGCGGGCCTGTTCGAGGCCGGCTTCCGGGGCGGCGGCGACCATCGCCTGCGTCTCGGGCCGACCGAGGAGCTCGACTGGATGAGGCGCCAGCGGCGCCTCATCTTCGAGCGCGTCGGAATCACCGATCCCGTGTCGCTTGCCGACTACCGCGCCCATGGCGGCCTCGCCGGCCTTCAGGCCGCGCTGAATCTTCAGCCGATCGAGATCGTCGAGGCGGTCAAGGCGTCGGGCCTGCGCGGGCGCGGCGGCGCCGGCTTCCCGACCGGGATCAAGTGGAAGACCGTGCACGACGCCGCGGCAGTGCAGAAATACATCGTCTGCAACGCCGACGAGGGCGACAGCGGCACCTTCGCCGACCGCATGCTGATGGAGGGCGATCCCTTCCTGCTGATCGAAGGCATGGCGATCGCGGCCGTCGCGGTCGGCGCGACCAGGGGCTACATCTATCTGCGCTCGGAATACCCCCACGCTCATCGCACGCTGCGGCGCGCCATCCTGAAGGCCGAGAGCGCCGGCATCCTCGGCGACGACGTGCTCGGCTCGGGCCACGCCTTCCGCCTCGAGGTGAGGCTCGGCGCCGGCGCCTATATCTGCGGCGAGGAGACCTCGCTGCTCGAAAGCCTCGAGGGCAAGCGCGCCATCGTCCGCGCCAAGCCGCCGATCCCGGCGCTGCAGGGCCTGTTCGGCAAGCCGACCGTCGTCAACAACGTGCTCTCCTTCGCCGCCGTGCCCTGGATTCTCACGCATGGCGCGCAGGCCTATGCCGATTACGGCATGGGCCGCTCGCGCGGCACGCTGCCGGTCCAGCTCGGCGGCAATGTCCGGCGCGGCGGGCTGGTCGAGCTCGCCTTCGGCATCGCCTTGCGCGAGATCATCGAGGATCTCGGCGGCGGCACGCTGTCCGGCCGGCCGATCCGCGCAGTGCAGGTCGGCGGCCCGCTCGGGGCCTATCTCACGGCGGGGCAGCTCGACGTGCCGATGGACTACGAGGCGCTGGCCGCGATGAAGGCCATGCTCGGCCATGGCGGCATCGTCGTCTTCGACGACAGCGTCGACATGGCCCGCCAGGCCCGCTTCGCCTTCGCGTTCTGCGCTAAGGAGAGCTGCGGCAAGTGCACGCCCTGCCGCATCGGCGCGACGCGCGGCGTCGAGACCATGGACAGGATCATCGCGGGCGTCGAACGCCCAAAGAACCTGGCCGTGCTGCGCGACCTGTCGAAGCTGATGACCGACGCCTCGCTCTGCGCCATGGGCGGCCTGACCCCCATGCCGGTGCTGAGCGCGCTGAACCATTTCTCCGAGGATTTCGACCGGCCGGTTCCGCCGGCCAAGTCTTCGCCGCCGGCGACCGGCTGGTCGCTGGCCGCCGAATGAGGATGCAGCCATGAGCCTGATCAAGGAGATCGATTTCGGCACGCCGATCCGCGTCTCGGAGAAGACCGTGACGCTGTCGGTCGACGGCATGAGCGTCACCGTGCCGGCCGGCACCTCGGTCATGGCCGCCGCGATGTCGCTCGGCACCAAGATCCCGAAGCTCTGCGCCACGGATTCGCTCGAGCCCTTCGGCTCATGCCGGCTCTGCCTGGTCGAGATCGAGGGCCGGCGGGGCACGCCCGCCTCCTGCACCACGCCGGCCGAGGACGGCATGGTCGTGCGCACCCAGTCGGAGAACCTCTCCGGCCTGCGCAAGGGCGTGATGGAGCTCTACATCTCCGACCACCCGCTCGACTGCCTGACCTGCTCGGCCAATGGCGACTGCGAGTTGCAGGACATGGCGGGCGCGGTCGGCCTGCGCGAGGTGCGCTACGGCTATGAGGGAGAGAACCACGTTTTCGCCAGGACGGCGGACGGGCTCGCCAACGAGAACTGGCTCGGCAAGGACGCGTCGAATCCCTATTTCACCTATGATCCGACCAAGTGCATCGTCTGCAACCGCTGCGTCCGCGCCTGCGAGGAGGTTCAGGGCACCTTCGCGCTGACGATCACCGGACGCGGCTTCGACTCGCGCGTGGCCGCGGGCCCGACCGACTTCCTCGGCTCCGAATGCGTCTCCTGCGGCGCCTGCGTGCAGGCCTGCCCGACGGCGACGCTGATGGAGACCTCGGTCATCGAGATGGGCCAGCCCGAGCATTCCAGGGTCACGACCTGCGCCTATTGCGGCGTCGGCTGCTCCTTCAAGGCCGAGATGCAGGGCGACAGGGTCGTCCGCATGGTGCCCTACAAGGACGGCAAGGCGAACGAGGGCCATTCCTGCGTCAAGGGCCGCTTCGCCTGGGGCTACGCCACCCACACGGACCGCATCACCAGGCCGATGATCCGGGAGAAGATCACCGATCCCTGGCGCGAGGTCTCGTGGGAGGAGGCGATCGCGCACGCGGCCGGCGAGTTCAAGCGCATCCAGGGTCGGTATGGCCGCGAGTCGCTCGGCGCCATCACCTCCTCGCGCTGCACCAACGAGGAGGTCTTCCTCGTCCAGAAGCTGGTCCGCGCCGGCTTCGGCAACAACAATGTCGACACCTGCGCCCGGGTCTGCCACTCGCCGACCGGCTACGGCCTTAAGACGACGCTCGGCACCTCGGCCGGCACGCAGGACTTCAAGTCGGTCGCCAAGGCCGACGTCATCCTCGTCATCGGCGCCAACCCGACCGACGGCCACCCCGTCTTCGCCTCGCGCATGAAGAAGCGCATCCGCCAGGGCGCCAGGCTGATCGTCGCCGATCCGCGCCGGATCGACATGGTCAAGTCCCCCCACATCAGGGCGGAGCACCATCTTCAGCTCAAGCCCGGCACCAACGTCGCGCTGATCAACGCGATCGCCCATGTCGTCGTCACCGAGGGTCTGATCGACGAGGATTACGTCCGCGAGCGCTGCGACCTCGCTGATTTCGAGATCTGGGCCCGCTTCATCGCGCAGGAGGTCAACTCGCCCGAGGCGAGCGCGGAATTCACCGGCGTGCCGGCCGCCGACGTCAGGGCCGCCGCGCGGCTCTACGCCAACGCCGGCAACGGCGCGATCTTCTATGGGCTTGGCGTCACCGAGCACAGCCAGGGCTCGACCATGGTCATGGGCATGGCCAACCTCGCCATGGCGACCGGCAATATCGGCCGCGACGGCGTCGGCATCAATCCGCTGCGCGGCCAGAACAATGTCCAGGGCGCCTGCGACATGGGCTCCTTCCCGCACGAGTTCACCGGCTATCGCCATGTCTCGGACGACGCCACGCGGCAGATCTTCGAGATGATGTGGGGCGTGACGCTCGATCTGGAGCCCGGCCTGCGCATCCCCAACATGCTCGACGAGGCGGTCGGCGGAACCTTCAAGGCGCTCTACGTCCAGGGCGAGGACATCGCCCAGTCCGACCCCAACACACAGCACGTGACCGCGGGCCTCTCCGCGATGGAATGCGTCGTGGTGCAGGACCTCTTCCTGAACGAGACGGCGAAATACGCCCATGTCTTCCTGCCGGGCTCGTCCTTCCTGGAGAAGGACGGCACCTTCACCAATGCCGAGCGCCGCATCAACCGCGTCCGGCAGGTCATGGCGCCGCTCTCCGGCAAGGCCGAATGGCAGGTCACGATCGATTTCGCGAAAGCGCTCGGCTACGAGATGGCCTACGCCCACCCCTCCGAGATCATGGACGAGATCGCGCGCCTGACGCCGAGCTTCGCCGGCGTCAGCTACGACAAGCTCGACAAGCTCGGCTCGGTGCAGTGGCCCTGCAACGACAAGGCCCCCACGGGGACGCCCCTGATGCATGTCGACCGCTTCGTGCGCGGCAAGGGCAAGTTCATGATCACCGAGTTCGTGCCGACGGAGGAGCGCACCGGCGCGCGCTTCCCGCTGATCCTGACGACGGGCCGCATCCTGTCGCAATACAATGTCGGCGCGCAGACGCGCCGCACGGCGAACTCGGCCTGGCATGACGAGGACGTGCTGGAGATCCACCCCTTCGACGCCGAGAACCGCGGCGTCAAGACCGGCGATCTCGTCGCGCTCGCCAGCCGCTCCGGCGACATCTCGCTGCGCGCGGAAGTGTCGGAGCGGATGCAGCCCGGCGTGGTCTACACCACCTTCCACCATGCCGAGACCGGCGCGAACGTCATCACGACCGACTATTCCGACTGGGCGACGAACTGTCCGGAATACAAGGTCACCGCCGTCGAGGTCCGGCGGACGAACTATTATTCGCAATGGCAGGAGCGCAACCGCGAGGAGGACGTCAGCCTCCGCAAGATCGCCGTCAAGGATGCGGGGAGGCTGCCCGATGCGGCGGAATAGCCGATCCCGCGAGAGCATCCCCGCCCAGCCGCCGGCCTCGCAGGCCGTCTCGGTCGCGCCGCTGCGTTTCGCTTCGCCACGGCCCGGCTCGGCCATGGCCGAGGTCGCGGTCGAGGCGCCGGTCAGCATCGTCTATGGGAACCAGCCCTATGCGGTGATGATGGCGACGCCGTCCGACCTCGAGGATTTCGTCACCGGCTTCAGCCTGACCGAGGGCATCGTGCGCGGCGCGTCCGAAATCCGCGCGATCTCGGTGTCGTTGCAGCGCGACGGCATCGTCGTCGCGGTCGATCTTGAGCCCGGCCGCTTCCGCGAGCATCTGGCGCGGCGGCGCAACCTCTCGGGCCGGACCTCCTGCGGGCTCTGCGGCGTCGAGACGCTGGCCGAGATGCCGGTGGCGGCCGCCGGCTCGCGCGCCCAGGCTCCGATCGGGCCGGGTGCGATCGCGGCCGCCCTGTCGACGCTCGACCGGCACCAGCCGCTGCACCGGCTGACCCGCTCCGTCCACGCCGCCGTCTGGTGCGACGCGCAGGGCGCGATCCTCGCCGCGCGCGAGGATGTCGGCCGGCACAATGCGCTCGACAAGCTGATCGGCGCGCGCCTGCGCGCCGGCCACGACGCGAAGGACGGCTTCGCGCTCGTCACCAGCCGCGCCTCCTTCGAGATGGTCGAGAAGGCCGCGATCTTCGGGGCGGGCGCGCTGGTCTCGATCTCGGCGCCGACATCGCTCGCGATCGAACGCGCCGCCGCGCTCGGCCTCACGCTCGTCTCGGTCGCCCGCGACGACGGCTGCATCGTCTTCGCCGGGGCGCTCGCCTCGGAGCTGGAGACCGCGACGCGATGATGCGGCCCGAGTCTACGCCTCGCGATCCCGATCTTCACAAGGCCGAGCAGCGCGAGAAGCTCGCGCGCATGGCGGGCCAGATCGCCGATTTCTTCAAATCCTATCCCGACGATCAGGCGGTCCCCGCCATCGCCGACCACATCAACCAGTTCTGGAGCCGGCGCATGCGCGCGGATTTTCTCGCCGCGTTCGACGCCGGTTCCGACGATATCCAGCCCCTCGTGCGGAAAGCCTTGCCGGCGATCAGGCCGGGACGGGGCGGATAGCGGAAGAGCGCGCGGCCGAAGGACGGCGGCGCAAAGAGGATTTCAACGAGCCGGGAACAACCCGGCCCGACGGTGGATCTTTGCGAACAGGGGAGCAGACATGACGATCGCACAGGATATCGGACAGATCGGCGGCGGCCCGGGGCTGCTCGACCGCGAGCGCATCATCGCCAGGGCCGGCTTCAATCGCTGGCTCGTGCCGCCGGCGGCGCTCTGCATCCATCTCTGCATAGGCATGGCCTATGGCTTTTCGGTGTTCTGGCTGCCGCTGAGCCAGGCGATCGGGATCACGCGGCCGGTGGCCTGCGCCGCTGACGCGGGCCTCCTGACCTCGCTCTTCACCACGGCCTGCGACTGGAAGGTCGCCGATCTCGGCTGGATGTACACGCTGTTCTTCGTCTTTCTCGGCTCGTCGGCGGCGATCTGGGGCGGCTGGCTCGAACGCGTCGGCCCGCGCCGCGCCGCCTTCGTCTCGGCGCTGTGCTGGTGCGGCGGCCTGCTGATCTCGGCCTTCGGCATCTATTCGCACCAGCTCTGGCTGATGTGGCTGGGCTCGGGCGTCATCGGCGGCATCGGTCTTGGCCTGGGCTACATCTCGCCGGTCTCGACGCTGGTGAAATGGTTCCCCGACCGGCGCGGCATGGCGACCGGCATGGCGATCATGGGCTTCGGCGGCGGCGCCATGATCGGCTCGCCCCTGGCCGACATCCTGATGAACTATTTCAAGACCGCGAATTCGGTCGGCGTCTGGCAGACCTTCGTCGTCATGGCCGGCATCTATTTCGTCTTCATGATGGCCGGCGCCTTCGGCTACCGCATCCCGCCGGCCGGCTGGCGGCCCGAGGGCTGGACGCCGCCGGCGACCCAGAACGCGATGATCACCTCCGGCCATGTCCATCTCAAGGACGCGCACAAGACGCCGCAGTTCTGGCTGATCTGGGCGGTGCTCTGCCTCAACGTCTCGGCCGGCATCGGCGTGCTCGGCATGGCCTCGCCGATGCTGCAGGAGATATTCGCCGGCAAGCTGATCGGCCGGCCGGACGTGGCGTTCGCCGCGCTCGACGCCGACCAGAAGCGCCAGGTCGCGACGATCGCGGCGGCCTTCGTCGGCCTGCTCTCGCTGTTCAACATCGTCGGCCGCTTCTTCTGGGCCTCGCTGTCGGACAAGCTCGGCCGCAAGCTGACCTACGCGACCTTCTTCGGGCTCGGCGTGATGATGTACGGGCTGTCGCCCTGGGCTGCGAGCATCGGCTCGCTGGCGCTCTTCGTCGCTTTCTTCTGCATCATCCTGTCGATGTATGGCGGCGGCTTCGCCACCGTGCCGGCCTATCTCGCCGACATGTTCGGCACGCAGTTCGTCGGCGCCATCCACGGCCGCCTGCTGACGGCCTGGTCGACGGCCGGCATCGTCGGCCCGGTCGTGGTCAACTACATCCGCGAGGCGCAGATCGCGGCTGGCGTGCCGCGCGCGCAGGTCTATGACCGGACGATGCTGATCCTCGCCGGCATGCTGGTGGTCGGCTTCATAGCCAACCTGCTGGTGCGGCCGGTGGCGGCGCGCCGGTTCATGAAGGACGCCGAGGTTGCTGCACTCCAGGCCCGCAGCGCCAGCGTCGACGCCACGGTGCAATACGGCTCGTTCGGCATCGGCAAGGGCGGCTTCGACGGCACGGCGCTGCTCGCCTGGGCCGTGGTCGGCCTGCCGCTCGCCTGGGGCGTCTGGATCACCCTGTCGAAGTCGCTGGCGCTGTTCCGCTGAGCGAGACCTGAAAAGGAAAAGCCTGCGCCGAAAGCCGGCGCAGGCTTTTCATTATCCGAAGCGGGATGCGTCAGGCCGCGACGGGGCGCTGCGCCGGCTTTTCCCATTCCTCGCCCCAGACCATCACGGAATGGCCGGGCGACACCTCGCGGAAGATGCGCTCGGGCGGGACGTAGTCGGCCGGCCTGACCGGGCTCTTGATCTCGTCGTTCGAGACCGGCCGCTTGTCGTGGCGGCGCATCGGATCGGCGACGGGCACGGCCGCCAGCAGCCGCTTGGTGTAGGGGTGCTGCGGATTGCCGAAGATCGCCTCGCGCGGGCCGATCTCGACGATCTCGCCGAGATACATCACCGCGACGCGGTGGCTGACGCGCTCGACCACCGCCATGTCGTGCGAGATGAAGAGATAGGCGAGCTTCATGCGCGCCTGCAGCTCCAGCATCAGGTTGATCACCTGCGCCTTGACCGAGACGTCGAGCGCCGAGACCGATTCGTCGGCCACGATCAGCCTGGGCTCGACCGCGAGCGCGCGCGCGATGCAGATGCGCTGGCGCTGGCCGCCGGAGAACTCGTGCGGGAAGCGGTTCGCCATGTCGGGGTTGAGTCCGACGCGGCGCAGCAGTTCGTTGACCTGCTCGCGCGCCTGCGAGCGCGTCGCCAGCTTGTTGATCAGCAGCGGCTCGGCGATCGCGGTCCCGATGTTCATGCGCGGGTTCAGCGACGCGAACGGGTCCTGGAAGATCATCTGCATGCGCTTGCGCTGCTCGCGCAGTTCGTTCTGGCCGAGTTTCAGCACGTCGACGCCGTCGAGCAGCACCGAGCCGGCGAGCGGCTCGATCAGCCGCATCACCGAGCGCCCGGTGGTCGACTTGCCGCAGCCGGATTCGCCGACCAGCGCCAGGGTCTCGCCGCCCTGCAGGCTGAAGGCGACGTTCTCGACCGCATGGACGCGGCCCGTGACCCGCGACAGGATGCCGGTGCGGATGTCGAAGCGCGTCGTCAGGCCGGAGACCTCCAGCACCGGCCGCGCGGCCGCTTCCACGGTGTCGGGCACCTCGACCGGCACGTCGGATTCCCCCGTCGCCCGGTCGACGACCGGGAAGCGCATCGGCCGGGCCCGGCCCGTCATCGCGCCGAGCTTGGGCACGGCCGAGAGCAGCGAGCGGGTGTAGGGATGCTTGGCGCGGGCGAAGATGTCGGGCGTGTCGCCGGTCTCGACCGCCTCGCCATTGTACATCACCACGGTCCGGTCGGCGATTTCGGCGACGACGCCCATGTCGTGGGTGATGAAGAGGACGGACATGCCCTCCTCCTCCTGCAGCAGCTTGATCAGTTGCAGGATCTGCGCCTGGATCGTCACGTCGAGCGCCGTCGTCGGCTCGTCGGCGATCAGGAGCTTGGGCTTGCAGGCCAGCGCCATGGCGATCATCACGCGCTGGCGCATGCCGCCGGAGAAGCGGTGCGGATATTCGTTGAAGCGCGATTTCGCCGCCGGGATGCGGACCTTCTCCAGGAGCCGCACGACCTCGGCCTCGGCCTCCGAGCGCGACATGCCGCGATGCAGGATCAGCGACTCCGCGATCTGGAAGCCGATGGTCAGCACCGGGTTCAGCGAGGTCATCGGCTCCTGGAAGATCATCGCCATGTCGTCGCCGCGGATCTTGCGCATCTCCGAATTCGGCAGCGTCAGCAGTTCGCGACCGGCGAGCTTGACCGAGCCCTCGACGCGGCTGTTGCCCGACGGCGTCAGCCGCATGATCGAGAGCGCGGTCACGCTCTTGCCGGAGCCGGACTCGCCGACCACCGCGACGGTCTCCTTCGGAGCGATGTCGAAGGAGACGTTGCGGACCACCGGCTTCCAGACGCCCTCGACCCGGAAGGCCGTGGTCAGGTTCGAGACGGAGAGGATGGGCTGGGTCATCGATGTCTCTCCGCTCGTCAGATCACGCGGCGCGGGTCGAGCGCGTCGCGCAGGCCGTCGCCGATGAAGTTGATCGAGAGCACGGTCAGGAAGATCGCCGCTCCCGGAAACAGCGCCCAGTGCGGCGCGGAATCGAGCTGGTCCTTGGCGTCGTAGAGCAGCCGCCCCCAGGTCGGGATGTCGGGCGGGAAGCCGAGGCCGAGGAAGGACAGGGTCGATTCCGCGATGATCGCCGACGACACCTCGATCGTCGAGGCGACGATCACGGGGCCGATCGCGTTGGGCAGGATGTGGTGGACCATCTGCTGGAATTTCGAGGCGCCCGACGCGCGCGCCGCCTCGACGAATTCCTTCTCGCGCAGCGACAGGAACTGGGCCCTGACGAGGCGCGCCACCGGCATCCAGCGCAGGCCGCCGATGACGACGACGATCAGCACGAAGACGCCGCCCTCGACGCCGAAGGCGGCCTTGAGCTGCTCGCGGAAGAGATAGATCACGAGCAGCAGCAGCGGCAGCTGCGGCAGCGACAGGAAGAGATCCGTCACCCACATCAGGAACGGGTCGGCATAGCGCCGCGACATGCCGGCGAGCGAGCCGATCAGGACGCCGACGGAGGTCGCGACGACCATCGCCGCGAGCCCGACGGCGAGCGAGATGCGCCCGCCATACATGACGCGGGCCAGGAGGTCCTGACCGAGATCGTCCGTCCCGAGCGGATGCTTCCAGGACGGGCGCTCGAGCTGCGCCGAGAAGTCGATCTCGTTGATCGGCACCGTCCATATCCAGGGGCCGACGACGACGCCGAGGATGAGCAGGCCCAGCACGACGGAGCTCGCCATGGCGAGGCGATGGCGGCGGAAACGGCGCCAGGTCTCGCGCCCCGGCGAGACGGGCGCGCTCGCCCTGGCCGCCCCGGCGACGGGATCAGCTGAAGGAGATGCGAGGGTCGAGCCAGCCATAAAGGATATCCGCGATGAGGTTGAAGAGGACGACGAGGCAGGCGAAGACGAAGGTCACCGCCATGATGACGGGCGTGTCGTTGGCGAGGATCGCGTCGATCAGGAGCGAACCGATGCCGGGGATGCGGAAAATCTGCTCGGTCACGATCGCGCCGCCGAATACGGCCGGCATCTGCAGCGCGACCAGCGTGACGACCGGGATCAGCGCGTTGCGGGTGATGTGGCGCAGCGTCACCCGCTTCTCGCCCAGACCCTTGGCGCGGGCGGTGGTGACGTAGTCGAGCCGGATCACGTCGAGCACCGAGGAGCGCACATAGCGGGTGTAGGACGCCGCCTGGAACAGGCCGAGCACCATGATCGGCATGATCGCCTGGCGGAACATCTCCCAGTACCAGCGCCAGCCGGTCGCCGCGACGTCGGAGCGGTAGACGAAGGGGAACCAGTCCAGCGTCACCGAGAACACCAGGATGAAGAGCAGGCCGGTGAAGAAGGTCGGCAGCGAGAAGCCCACGAAGGCGAGCGTGTTGGCGATCTGGTCGAAGACCGAATAGGGCCGCGTCGCGGCGTAGATGCCGACCGGCAGCGCGATCGACAGCGCCACGAGCTGCGAGGTGCCGACGACGAAGAGCGTGGTCGGGACGCGCTGCAGGATCAGCTTGTCGACGTCGATGCGGCTGGCGAAGGAGAAGCCCCAGTCGCCCTGGGCCATTGCGGCGAGCCAGCGCAGATAGCGCACCATGATCGGGTCGTTGAGGCCGAAGCTCTCGCGCAGCGCCTCGCGCACCTGCGGCGGCACGTTCGGATTGGTCGCCATTTCCTGGAAGGGGTCGCCCGGCGCCATCGCCAGCACCGTGAACAGGATGAGGCTGATTCCGAGCAGGCTCGGGATCGCGATCAGCAGTCTTCGCAGAAGGTAACTCGCCATGGGCAGTTTCTCTTTTGGACGCTCGGCATGGGCCATGGCGAACGGAGCGCGTCGGATCGTCGGGTCCGCGTCGCCGCCGGTGCGCGTCGGTGTTCGGCGTGGTGATGGCGTGCGAGCCTCCGCGCGATCGGCATCGCGCGGAGGCTCCGGTCAGGTCAGGCGGTGCGATACCAGGCGGCGATGTTCCAGGTGTCGACGTCCCAGCCGCTGTGGTCGTGCATCAGGTTGGTCACGGACGCCGCGACGCGGGTGCGCGAGAGCAGGGGCAGGATCACGTTCGCCTCGCAGAAGATCTCGTTGACCGTGATCAGCAGGGCGGCGCGCTTGGCCGGGTCGAGCTCCTTCTGGGCGGCCTTGTAGGCTTCGTCCGCCCTCGGGTCGCTATAGCGCGAGACGTTGCGGCCGAGCCACTTGTTCTCCTTGCTCGCGATCTCCCAGGACACGAACTGGTTGAGGAAGCGCTCCGGATCGGGCTGCGGCTGCGTGGTCGTATACATCTCCATGTCGACATAGAGCTTGGTGTAGGTGTCGGGGTTGGCGACGTCGGAGGAGAAGAACACCGACGCGGTCACCGACTTCAGCTCGAGGTCGATGCCGGCGCGCTGGCAGGCCTGCTTGATGATCGCCTGCGTCTTCTGGCGCGGGGCGTTGATCGAGGTCTGGTAGACGTATTTGAGCTTCTTGCCGTCCTTCTCGCGGATGCCGTCGGCCCCGCGCTTGTAGCCGGCGTCGTCGAGGATCTTGTTCGCCTTGTCGATGCTGAACTCGGCCTTCAGCTTGGTCGACTTGAACTGCTTGGGCTCGTTGACGAAGCTCGCGGTCGCCGTGCCGCCGCGCCCGTAGATGAACTTCTGGATCGAGTCGCGGTCGATCAGCAGGCCAATGGCCTGGCGAACCTTGGGATCGGACAGCGTCGGATGCTTGGTCTTGACGCTGGAGCGCTCGCCATCGACCTCGGTCCACGGATCGGTGGTGTTGAGGATGATGAACTCGATGTCGCCGGAAGCGACCGCGCTGATCTTGCCGCGTCCGCCGGTCTCCATGCGCTTGAGGACCTCGTCCTCGACCTGGAGGTTCCAGGCATAGTCGTATTCGCCGGTCTGGAGCACGGCGCGCGCCGCCGAGACCGCATCGCCGCCGCCCTTGACCTCGAGAGTGTCGAAATGAGGCTGGTTCTTGACGTGATAGTCGGGGTTGCGTTCGCAGGTCAGGATGTCGCCCGGCTTGAAGTCGACGAACTTGTAGGGTCCGGTGCCGACAGGCTTGAGGTTGGCCGGGGCCTCGCGCGACTTGGCGCCGACATAATCGGCGAACAGGTGCTTCGGCAGGATCTGGCCGACGGTTCCGACGAACGGATCGGCCCAGAACGGCGTCGGCTCCTTGAAGATGACCTTGACCGTGTGGTCGTCGACCTTCTGGACCGTGATGTTCGTGTAGGAGCCGGTCGTGTAGGCGGCGGTCGCCGGTTCCTTGGCGTATTCCCAGGTGAAGACGACGTCGTCGGCGGTGAACGGCTTGCCGTCATGCCATTTCACGCCCTGCTTCAGCTTCCAGGTGACCGTCGTTCCGTCGGCGGACAGGCCGCCATTGGCCTTGGAGGGCGCCTCGGCCGCGAGGCAGGGAATGAGGTTGCCCTCCTTGTCCCAGCCGGCGAGCGGCTCGAAGAAGATGCGCGAGGCGATCTGGTCCTTGGTGCCGCTGGCGAAATGCGGGTTCAGCAGCGTCGGGGCCTGCCAGAGCAGAACCTTCAGCGGTCCGCCGCCGCCGGCCTTGGTCGGCTTGTATTCGAGCGTGGCGTTGGCCATCGCCACGCCGTTCCAGAGCAGGATCTGGCTGGCGATCGGCGCGCCGACGCCCAGTGCGAGAGCCTTCTGGATGAAGCCGCGCCGCGACAGGGCGCCGTCCTTCACCTGCTCGACCAGATGGCTGATCTCGTGCTCTTTCATGGAAAACCTCCGCTTGATGCGTTCGTCTGTATCCCGGCGGCGTGGCGCCGCTCGTTCTTGGGAGGCCGGAGCAAGCCATGTGCCAAGCCGTGCGTCAATCGTGCAGCGCAGTGCCGCTGGGGATGGGGGTGCTCGCGGTGCGGTTGCGTCATATGTCCTTGGCGCGATCGTGCGCGTCCATTGCACGCGCCGCGTGCGGCGAGCGCGGGCTCGGCGGCGGCGAAACCGCGCCGCTTGCTCAAGGATGCGTCGATGGCTTGTCCGTCGTCCTGACCGCCAGCAGCGCCAGGAAGGCCAGTCCGCACAGCCCCGATGTCAGCCAGACCGCGCTGGCGCCCCAGCGGTCGAGCGCGAAGCCGAAGAGCAGCGGCGCGGCCGCCTGCAACGCCCGTCCCGGCCCGCCGATCAAACCCTGGGTCAGCCCGTAGCCGACCGGCCCGAACAGGGCGAGCGGCAGCGTGCCCCTGGCGATGGTCAGGACGCCGTTGCCCGCTCCGTGCAGGAAGGCGAAGGCATAGGCCCCGGGGGCGCCGAACCAGAGCAGCACGCCCGCCGCGACCGGATGCGTCAATGTCGCGATCCGCGTCGAGACCAGCGGGTGGACCTGCCGTAGCAGGGTGAACTCGGCGATCCGGGCCGCGACCTGCGCCGGGCCGATCAGCGCGCCGGCCGCCACCGCCATGGCGGTGGTCGCGCCCGCCGCCTCGAGCAGGCGCGGCAGATGCGCCGCCATCGCCGTGCTGCAGAACCAGGTCACGGCGAAGACGAAGGCGAGCAGCGGCATGGTCGGCCGGGTCTTGCTCTTCACAGCCTTCGCCGCAGCCGGATCGACGGTCTCGGCCGGCGGGGTGACGAAGCGGCCGGACGGCAGGAGCGCGTTCAGCGGCAGAGCCAGTATCAGATGCGCGACCGCCCAGCCGAGGCAGGCCCCGCGCCAGCCGATCTTGGCCTCCATCAGCGCCGAGAGCGGCCAGCCGACCGTCGAGGCGAAGCCGGCGATCAGGGTGATGCCGGTGATCGGCGAGCGCGCCGCCTTGCCGTAGATCGAGGCCAGCGCCGAGAACGCCGCCTCGTAGAGGCCGATGCCCATGCCGACGCCGATGACGAGCCAGCCGAGCCAGAGCAGAAACGGCCCCTGCGCCAGCGCGAGGCAGCCCAGGCCCGCCGCGAAGATCAGGTTGGAGCCGATCAGCACGCCGCGTCCGCCCCGCCGGTCGATCGTCGCGCCCGCGAACGGCCCGACCACGGCCGAGACCACCATCGCGGCCGAGAAGGCGGCGAAGACCGTGACCGGGCTCAACCCCAGATCGCGCGCCATCGGCGTCGCCAGCACGGCCGGCAGATAATAGGTCGAGGCCCAGGAGACGGTCTGGGCCGTGCCGAGCGCGACGACGACGCCGGTGGTCGAGCGGCCGGCAAGACTCATCGGAACCGCCTCATCGGAACCGCCTCATCGGAACCGCCTCATCGGGCAACGCTCATCTGGCAAGACTCGGGCGGTGAGGGCGGGCGGCCATGCCGCCATCGTCGTCAAAGCGGCGCGTCTGGCAATCCGCCGCGCACGCATGCCGTCATTGCACCGCCCTCGGCAGCCAGAGCGCCGGCCGCGGCAACCACATCGGCAGGATCGCGACGTCGCTGCTTATGGCGCTGGACGGGCTCGCGTCGCGCCGATCCCGGCCCCGATCGTCGGCGACGCGGTCGCGACGGGTCGACTGGTCGAGGTCGACACGCCGGCGCGCGTGCCCGGCCTGCATTTCGTCGCGGGCGCTGGCGGGACCGGATTCGCAATCGATCGCGCCGGTGACCGCCATGTCCCGCGAGGCGGCGGCACGCATTTGAGCCTTACGCGCATGACCCGCATCTCCTGCGCGATGTCGCGTCGGCCGCATTCGCCGCTATGCTGGCGCGGGCAGGGGAGCTTCGCTCATGACGATGGACGCCACGGCGCGATGACGACCGCCCATCCGCCTCGTCACGCCCCCTTCACCTGCGAGAAGCGCCCCGCCACCGGCTCGCGCGGCATGGTGGTGACCAACCACCCGCTCGCCTCCGCCGCTGGTTCCCAGATGCTGCTGGCGGGCGGCAACGCCATCGACGCCGCCATCGCCGCGCTCTTCGCGCTGACCGTGGTCGAGCCGATGATGGTCGGCTTGCTCGGCGGCGGCGTCGCCCATATCCGCCTCGCCGAGGGCCGCCATCTCGTTCTCGACGGGCTCTCGACCGCGCCGCTCGCGGCCGCGCCCGACATGTACGAAACGCTGTCGGACGAGATCGGCAAGTCGCGCGACACGCGGGACCGCGAGAACCTGCTCGGGCCGAAGGCCGTCGCGGTGCCCGGCGCGCTCGCGGCCTGGTGCGAGGCGCTCGATCGCTTCGGCACGATGCCGCTCGGCGAGGTGCTCGCGCCCGCGATCGCGCTGGCCGAGCGCGGCTTCGTCGTCAGCCCCTATCTCGGCGACTGCATCTGCGATTGCGCGCCGGATATCGCGGCCGATCCCGGCCTCTCGGCCCTGTTCCTGCCCGGCGGCAAACCGCTGCAGCCGGGCAGCCGCCTCGTCCAGGGCGACTATGCCCGGAGCCTGCGCCTGATCGCCGGGCAGGGGCCGGCCGCGCTCTATGCCGGTCCGCTCGGCGAGGCGCTGGCCGGCTTCATGGCCAGGAGCGGCGGCCTGATCGGCATGGCCGATCTCGCGGCCTACGCGCCGGTCGGGCGCGAGCCGGTGCGCGGCAGCTATCGCGGCTTCGAGATCGTCGGTCCGCCGCCGCCGGCCTCGTCCGGCGTCCATATCGTCCAGATGCTCAATATCCTGGAAGGCTACGACATCGGCGCGCTCGGCTTCGGCTCGGTCGAGGCCGTCCATCTGATGGCCGAGGCGCTGAAGATCGCCTTCGCCGATCGCGCGGTCGCGACCGCCGATCCCGCCTTCGTCACGGTTCCGGTCGCGCGGCTCACGGCCAAGGCCTATGCCGCCGAGCGCCGCGCCGGCATCGACAGGACGCGGGCGAAGGCGTGGACGCCGGGGCCCGCCGGCGGCGAGTCGGCCGACACCACCCATGTCACCGTGGCGGATGCCGCCGGCAACGTCGTCTCGACGACGCAGACGATCAACGGCCTGTTCGGGGCCTGCGTGCAGATCCCCGGCACCGGCATGATCGCCAACAACTACATGTTCAACTTCGATCCCCATCCCGGCCGCGCGCTCTCGATCGCGCCAGGAAAACGCTGCTTCACCTCGATGGCGCCGATGATGGCTTTGCGCGACGGCAGGCTCGCCTTCGCGCTCGGCCTGCCGGGCGCCTTGCGCATCTTCCCCTCGGCGATGCAGGCGATCGTCAACCTGATCGACCACGGCATGAGCCTGCAGGAGGCGGTCGAGGCCCCGCGCATCTGGACCGAGGGCGGCGTGCTCGAGCTGGAGCAGGCCTTTCCCGACGCCGTCGCCGACGCGCTCGCCGCGCGCGGCCACCAGATCACCCGCGTCCAGCGCGTCGCCGGCGGCATGAACGCGATCGCGCTGGACGCCGACGGCACGCTGACCGGCGCGGCCTGCTGGCGCGCCGATGGCGCGCCGGTCGCGATCTCCGGCGGGCTGGCGCGCGCCGGCGTGCGCTTCTCCATCTGATCCGGACCGATCCATGACCGAGACCATCGTCGTCCTCGACCCGCTGACGCCCGAGCGCGCCGACAAGCTGCGCGCCCTGCTGCCGCCCGGCTTCGTCCTGACCCACGGCGCCGCGCGCGGCGACGAGCATCTGAAGGAGATCATCGCGCAGGCCGACTACGCCATCGCCGGGCAGGTCGGCGTCTCGGGCGAGGTGCTGAGGGCGGGCAAGAAGCTCAAGCTGCTGCACAAATGGGGCGTCGGCATCGACAATCTCGATGTCGAGGCGGCGCGCGCCCTCGGCATCGGCGTCGCCCGCACCACCGGCAGCAACGCCGTCCCCGTCGCCGAATTCACGCTCGGGCTGATGCTCTCGGCGCTGCGCTGCATTTCGCACAGCCATGCGAAGCTGAAGCAGGGCGAATGGATCGGCGGCCGCCTGCCGGGCGAGGCCTACATGCTGTCGGGCAAGACCGTCGGGCTCGTCGGCTTCGGGGCGATCGGCCAGAACGTCGCCCGCCTCCTGAAGAGCTTCGGCTGCACCATCCTCTACGGCAAGCGCCAGCCGCTCTCCTCCGGGGAAGAGGCCGCGCTCGGTGTCCGCCATGCCTCGCTGGCGGAGATTTTGGCGCAGTCCGACATCGTGTCGCTGCATTGCCCGCTGACGCCGGAGACGGCGAACCTGATCGACGCCGCCGCCTTCGCCGCGATGAAGCGGAGCGCGGTGTTGGTCAACGTCGCGCGCGGCGGCGTCGTGGTCGAGGCCGACCTGATCGACGCCTTGCGCGGCGGCGCGATCCACGCCGCCGCCATGGACGTCTTCGCGGTCGAGCCGCTGCCGGCCGACAGCCCCTTGCTCGGGCTCGACAACCTCGTGCTGACGCCGCATCTCGCCGCCGGGACGGCCGACAACTTCGACAAGACGGTCAACCAGATGTACGCCAACATCGCCCGCGTCTCGCGCGGCGAGCCCGTGCCCGAACGCGACCGGGTAGTGTAGCCTTGGACACGATACCTCGGAAACACTCGTCATCCCGGACAAGCCGCGTAGCGGCGCCGATCCGGGTCCATCATAGGGCAGTGCAGTGCTTTACGATGGACCCAGGTCCGCGCTTCGCTTGCCGGGGATGACGGGTTGGGGATTGATCCCGCCACAGCCCAACCCAACGAGACGCATCCCATGACCACGCCCTACCGCACCCAGAACTGGACGCTCTCCAAGCCCGGCGCGAAGGGCCGTGACGGCATCGTCGTGTCGCAGAACTGGGAGGCGGCCGAAGCCGGCGTCGCCATCCTCGAGGCCGGCGGCAATGCGGCGGATGCCGCGGTCGCGACCGCCTTCGCGCTGGCCGCGCTCGAACCCTGGAACAGCGGCCTCGGCGGCATCGGCTTCGCGGTCGTGCTGAAGGCCGGCGAGACCCGAGCCCGGGTGGTCGATTTCGGCCCCGTCGCGCCGCGCAGGGCGGACCCGGCCGATTATCCGCTGACCGGCGAGATGAAGAGGGACCTCTTCACCTGGCCGGAGGTGGTCGGGGATCGCAACATCCACGGCCCGCTCTCCTTCTGCATCCCGTCCTCGGTCGCGGGCTACGACCTGCTCAGGCGCGGCTTCGGCTCCGCCATGTCGGTTTCCGAGCTGCTCGCGCCCGCCATCGCGCTGGCGCAGCGCGGGCTGGCGCGGGACTGGTACACGACGCTGAAGATCGCCTCCTCGGCCTCGGTGCTCAGGCTCTACGCGGAGAGCGCGCGCATCTACCTGCCCGGCGGCCTGCCGCCGGTGCCGCCCTATCAGGGCGAGCCCGGCTTCTTCCGCCTCGGCAAGCTCTCCGAGACGCTGGAGCATCTGGCCAGGGCCGGGCTCGACGATTTCTATCGCGGCGACTTCGCCAGGCGGCTGGCCGCCGACATCGCCGCGGTCGGCGGCGTGGTCGATGCGCGGGACCTCGCCGATTGCCGCGCGACCCTGCGCGACGCCCCGGCGATCGACTGGCGCGGCACGCATCTGATCCACACCGCCGGCGGGCTGACCGCCGCGCCGACGCTGGAAGCCGTGGTCGCCGGCATGGCAGGCGCGAAACCCGGCCCGGACGGTCCCGACGCCGCATGGTTCGCCACATTGTCGCGCGTGATGCGCCAGGCCTACGCCAGCCGCCTCGAAGGGCTCGGCGCCGCGAAAGCCGCGACCGAGCCCGGCGACGCCTGCACCACCCATCTCACCGTGGTCGACGGCGAGGGCAACCTCGTCGCGATGACGACGACCCTGCTCTCCTCGATGGGCAGCCGCGTCGTGCTGCCCGAAACCGGCGTGCTGATGAACAACGGCATGATGTGGTTCGATCCGCGCCCCGGCAGCGCCAATGCGATCGCGCCCGGCGCGCGCCCGCTCTGCAACATGTGCCCCGTGGTGGTCACGCCGAAGGATGGCGGCTGGCCGCGCCATGCCGCGGGCTCGTCCGGCGGGCGGCGCATTCTCGCCAGCGTCTACCAGATGCTCGCCTTCACGCTGGACTCGGGCGTCGACGTCGAGACGGCGGCGCATTGGCCGCGCATCGACGTCTCCGGCCCGGATTCGGCCAGCGCCGATCTGCGCCTGCCGCCCGGGACATTGGCCGCTTTGGAGGCCGCCGGCCCGCTCTCGGTGGTCGAGCATGGCGTGCTGCCGATCAACTTCGCCTGTCCCAACATCATCCGCGTCGACCGCGACGGCGCGGAAGGGATCAGCGACATGGGCTCGCCCTGGTCGGCCGCTGTCGCGGCGCGGGGGTAGGTCGGCCCGCTTCCTCGACCGATGACGATAGGGGCTGAATCGGCCCACCTCACTCCCGAAGATACATGTCCCAGCAGGGCGACAGCGCCACGATCGTCCGCCCCGCCAGCGCCTGGCCGAAATGCGCGGCGATCGCGTCGCGCGCCGTGGTCGGCGGACATTTCGGCTGCAGGATCGCGTCGGTCTGCGCCAGCGCTGTGAGCATCTGCGCCGAGAGCGCCGGATTGCTGCGGCCGGGGTCGATGCCGATCGGGACATGGCGCGGCGGCATCCGGTCGAGCAGCGGGTTCATCGCATCGACGAAATCGAGCGTGAAGAGGCCGTTGAGCCGGCGGCCGCTTGCCGCCTCCCAGGTCTTGATCGCCGCGACCCCCTGCTGCAGCTCGAGCAGCCAGGTGGCCTGATAGTCGATCTCGGAATAGAGGATGTAGGAGGGCGACTGCCCGCGCGCGACGAGGTCGCGATAGGCGACCTGATGCGCGGCGTAATGGCCCAGCATCGCGCTCGCCCGCTCGGCGATGTCGCGCTTGACGCCGACCTGGCCCAGCGGCCCGAGATCGGGTACGGGGAGCGCGGCATGGCTCGGCGCGCCGAGCGCCGCGCGCACGCTGCGCTCGACGAAGATCAGCGCGCTCGGCAGCGACACCGCCAGCGCCAGCACCAGAACGGCCGGCCGCATGCGATCGCGGCTGTCCCGCCAGGCGAGGATGATCGTCAGCAGCACCGGCCAGAGCCCGACGAATTCGAGCGAGCCGGTGTTCTGCGTCTCGAAGAAGGTCAGCGCCAGCAATCCGGCCGCGAGCCAGCCGAGCGGTGAATCGGCCAGAGTCCGCAGGCCCGCCAGCGACACCGCCGGCCGTTCCCGCCAGGCCGCCAGCGCCAGCGCCCCGCACAGCAGCAGCGACGGGCCGATGACGTTGAACTTGACCGAGGCGACGGTGAGGAAGCGCGGCAGCAGCGCGCCGGTGTTGAGCGAGAGCAGCGTTAGGATGTCGGCAAGATAGGCCCGCGTCAGCCCGGTCGCGAGGTCGAGCGCGGCCAGCGCCGCCACGACCGACAGCGCCGCGACCGCGGCCTCGCGCAGCTTCAGCCGCCCCGCGACGACGGCATGGCCGACGAGCATCGCGCCCGCCACCGCGCCGGTGATCTTGACCAGGAACAGGGCGAGCATCAGCGCCGCCACGAGCCCGGCCAGCAAGACGCGATGGCGCGCGAACAGAAGCGTCGCGACCAGCGCATAGAGCAGCAGCGCGACATGGCGGTTGTAATGGCCGAACCCGTCGAAGCCCGGCTGCGGATAGAGGCTGTGCAGGTTGATCGGCAGCGAGGCGAAGAGCAGGAAGGGCAGAAGCAGCGCCAGCGCCTGCCCGCGCGAGCGCGCCCCGACATGGGCGACGAGCAGGGCCATCGCCGGCAACAGCACCGGCAGCAGCGCCCAGTTGACCAGCAGCATCGGCTGCGCCTGCGGAAACAGCGCGTGGAATCCCGCGGCGAGGTAGTAGCCGAGCGGGCCGACCGGCGCGAAGAAGTCCAGGCTCGGCGCCTGCCCCATGCGGATGCGCTGGATCGCGTCGAGATAGACCGCGGTGTCCCAGTAGTTGGAGCCGAGCGGCAGGCGCAGCTTCAGGCTCAGCGCCGCGACGACCGCGACGAGGAACGCCGACAGCCAGAGGCTTGGGCTGGCGACGAGCCGCGACAGCCGCGCAGGGACGCTGCTCGCACCTGCCACAGGGCGCTCCCAGTTTCCGACCGACATCGGCTCCTCCGCGCTGGATCGCTCAGGATGATGCAGGGAAATGCTTACCCCGCCCCTTCCGCGATCGACGAAAGCCGGAAGTTTCAGGCGCGGGTCGAGCCGATTCTCGGATTAGGGTTGCCGGGCGCGGTTAACGATCCGCGATGTCGCCGAAGCGCGCCGGCAGCGCGAAACCGTGCCCGAGCGGGTCGTCCGGCTCGATCGTGAAGCTGCTCGTCCCGGAAAAATGGCTCGTCCCGCCGACCGCGACCGTGACCGCGCCCTCGGCTGGAAACTCGGCCGGCCCGACGACGCGGCCGGAGAACCTCCCGCCGGTGATGCTGCGGAAGAGCCGTTCCCGGCCCGCTTCGACCAGCCCCCTGGCGTGGTCCAGCGCCATCCGGGCCGTCACGCCGGACCCTGTCGGCGAGCGGTCGATCTGGCGCTCGGCGAAGACGCAGAGGTTGAAGCTCGTCTCGCTCGATCCGGCCTCGTCGGTCACGATCGTGCCGTAGAGAAAGCCGAGATCGGGCTCGGTCGGATGCGCGATCGCCGTCGTCGCGCGCACCTGATCCGTCAGCCGCCCCGCCGCGTCGACGATCTCCTCGACCGGCGTCTCGAACAGGTCGAGCCCGAAGCGCGACGCCGGCAGGATGCAGTAGAACGCGCCGCCATAGGCGATGTCGGTCGTGACCGGCCCGAGGCCCGGCACATCGACGACGAGGTCGCGCGCATGGACGAAGGCCGGCACGCTCTCGAAGGTCACGCTCCCGACCTTGCCGCCCTTGACCTCGCAGGAGAGCCGCACCAGCCCGCACGGCGCCTCGATCGCGAACCGCGTCACCGGCTCCACCGCCGGCACCAGCCCGTGCTCGATTGCATAGCGACCGAGCGCGATGGTCGCGTGGCCGCACATGGTCGAATAGCCCTCGTTATGGGTGAACAGCACGCCGAAGGCGGCCTCGGGCTGGCTCGCCGCGACCGGGATGACGCCATACATGCCGGCATGGCCGCGCGGCTCCAGCATCATCGCGCGGCGCAGGTGATCATGGCTCTCGCGCGCCTGCCGGCGCTTGCCGAGGATGCCCGGCGCGTCGAGGGCCGGATACCCGGCCGTGACGATGCGGACCGGCTCGCCGCAGGTATGGTAGTCGAGGCAGGTAAGTTCGGTCATTGCTGCTCATCCTTCGCGATGCGGCGCGGCGGGTCGCAGCCCGGCCGGGTGCAACTGTCGGCGGCGACCTCGCAGGCGAAGGCGAGGGCCGCGTCGATGTCCTCGGGCGTCGTCGCGCCCAGACCCCGTCCGAGCCGGCCGCGCGCCGCCAGCATGGCGAGAAACCCGCCGATCAGGGTGTCGCCGGCGCCGACCGTATCGCTGACCTCGACCGCCGGCGGCGCCGCATGGGTGGCGTGTCCCGGGCCGAAGGCGGTCGCGCCATGCGGGCCGCGCGTCACCAGCACATGGCCCGCGCCGAGCCGCCGCCAGCGTCGCACGGCGGTCTCGGGTTCCTCGCCCGGATAGAGCCAGGCGATGTCGTCGAGGCTCGCCTTGACGATGTCGCCGAGCGCGATGCGCGCCTCGATCAGCCGCGTCGCCTCGCCGCGCGGCGGCAGCGCCGAGTCCCGGATGTTGACGTCGTAGCTGATGCTGGCGCCCCTGGCCTTCGCGTCGCGCATCAGCAGGAGCGTCGCCTCGCCCGAAGGGCCGGCGGTCGCACCGAACGAGGCGGCATGGAGATGGATCGCGCCCGCCGGCAGGACGCGCGGCGTCCCCTCCGGCTCGGCATGGGCGGTGGCCTCCAGATGCAGCCCGAACTCCGGCACGCCGTCCTCTCCCAGCGGCGAGACGATCGCGACGGCGCTCGGCAGCGCGCTGTCGGCGACGAGATCGGATCCGATGCCTTCCTGCGTCAGCGCCGCCCGGAAGCGCCGGCCGAGCGCGTCGGTCGAGAGCGCGCCCGCGTAGGCGACCTCGGCGCCGAACCGCGCCAGCGCCAGCGCCGCGTTGAAGCCCGAGCCGCCGAGCACCGCCTCGTAGCGCCGGCCTCGCGCGTCGCGCGGGATGAAATCGCCGATCGCCTCGCCGGTGACGAGGATCGTGGCCTGTCCTTCGACGGGGCTCATCGTCCCGGAACTCGCCTGGCCCTTCCCCCGCTTGCGGCGGGGAGGGTTGGGTGGGGGGCGGTTCCGCTTGGTCCAGCGAACAGGAACGGCGCCGCGGCTTTCCGGCCCCCCATTCCTGGCCCTTCCCCCGTGAAAGTCGGCTGTTGCCGACTTTCAGAAATGTCCGCCCCTGTCGGCGACAGCCGACAGGGGGACGCGGGGGGAAGGGGATTGGAGAGGGCGCGCCTCACAGCAGGCCGCGTTTGGCGAGGTTGCGCATCAGATGCGAGGTCCCGAAGGTCCAGGGCTCGCATTCGTCGGTGCGCCGCATCCGGTTGACCAGCGCGCCGAGCTCCGGCGCGGCGATGGTGACGACGTCGCCGTATTTATGCGTGAAGCCGCCGCCGGGCGTATCGCGGTCCTTGATCGGCGCGAACATGGTGCCGAGATAGAGCGCGGCCCCGTCGGGATACTGGTGATGCGGGCCGATCGTCTGCCTGGCCAGATCGGCCGGATCGCGGCTGATCCTGGCGATCGAGGACGAGCCCTCCAGCGTAAAGCCGTCCTCCCCCGCGACCGTCAGCGTCACGGTGATGTTGCGGACATGGTCGAGCGTGAAGCCGTCGTCGAACAGCCGGATGAACGGCCCGACCGCGGCCGAGGCGTTGTTGTCCTTGGCCTTGCCGAGCAGCAGCGCCGAGCGGCCCTCGACATCGCGCAGGTTGACGTCGTTGCCGAGGCTCGCCCCGACGATCCGCCCGTCCGAGGCGACGATCAGCACCACCTCGGGCTCGGGGTTGTTCCAGGTCGAGGCCGGGTGCAGCCCGGCGTCGAAGCCGGAGCCGACGGACGACATGGGCGGCGCCTTGGTGAAGATCTCGGCGTCCGGCCCGATGCCGACCTCGAGATACTGGCTCCAGGCGCCCTGGCCGATCAGCACGTCCTTGAGATGCATCGCCGCGGGCGAGCCCGGCTTCAGCTTGGAGAGGTCGTCGCCGATCAGCTTGCCGATCTCGCTGCGGATCGTGGCGGCCGCCGCCGGGTTGCCGCGGGCCTTCTCCTCGATCACGCGCTCCAGCATCGAGACCGCGAAGGTCACGCCGGCGGCCTTCACCGCCTGCAGGTCGAGCGGCGAGAGCAGCCATGCTTTGCCGGCGTCGCGCTTGTCCACAGGCGTATTGGCCAGGATCTCGGCCAGAGAGCCCAGCTTCTCGCCCTCGGCGGCGCGCAGCGCGGCCGCCGGATCGGCGCTCTCGCAAAGATCGCGCGAGGTCGCGAAGGTCGAGGTGACGTCGATCACCTCGCCGTCGCGCAGCGCCACGACCGCCGGGCCCGCGAGATCGGGACGCCAGACGCGGCCGAGCAGCGCGGCGCCGGCGGCGTCACGGGGGAGGGTGGTTTCTGGCGTCAGCGAAAGCGGCGTCATCGGCGTGATCCATCGGGCATGACGAAAACTGAAATAGCAAGGTCGGCGAGAACAGCCGTTTCCGCGAAAATGCGCAAGCCGTGTCGCGCATCGGGGGGCTTTCCAGCGCGTCATCGAATTGTCATTGAAATGTCGCCCGGCCTTCATGCTAGCTTGCGCACCAAGAACAACAGCCGCCCGAACCTATCGATGGGCGGAAGGGAGAGAATGATGACAGTGAAATCCCGTATCCTGATGTCCGTCGCCGCCTTCGCGCTTGCGGGCGCCGCGCCGGCCATGGCGCAGACCGAGATCCAGTGGTGGCATGCGCTGACCGGCGCCAACAACGACGTCGTCGTGCGCCTCGCCGAGGAGTTCAACGCCTCGCAGAAGGACTACAAGATCGTCCCGACCTACAAGGGCTCCTATCCCGACACGCTGAACGCCGGCATCGCCGCCTTCCGCGCCAACGCCGCCCCCCACATCCTGCAGGTCTTCGAGGTCGGCACCGGCACCATGATGTCGGCCAAGGGCGCGGTGAAGCCGGTCTTCGAGCTGATGAAGGAAGCCGGCGAAGCGTTCGATCCCAAGGCCTATCTGCCCGCGATCACCGGCTATTATTCGACGGCCAAGGGCGACATGCTCTCGATGCCGTTCAACTCCTCGTCCATGGTGATGTGGTACAACAAGGACGCCTTCAAGAAGGCGGGCCTGAACGCCGACGCCCCGCCCAAGACCTGGCCCGAGGTGTTCGAGGCCGGCAAGAAGCTTAAAAGCGCCGGCTTCGACAAATGCGGCTTCACCAACGCCTGGGCGACCTGGGCGAACATCGAGCAGTTCGGCGCCTGGCACAACATCCCGATCGCCACCAAGGCCAACGGCCTCGACGGCTTCGACACGGTGCTGAACTTCAACAGCCCGCTCTTCCTGAAGCACTGGACCAACCTGGCCGAGCTGCAGAAGGAGGGCGTCTACAGCTACTCCGGCCGCACCAACACCGGGGAGGGCCGCTTCACCTCGGGCGAATGCCCGATCATGCTGACCTCCTCGGCCTTCTTCGGCAACGTCCGCGCCAACGCCAAGTTCGACTGGGCCAACGCGCCGATGCCGTATTATCCGGAGGCCGCCGGCGCGCCGCAGAACTCGATCATCGGCGGCGCCTCGCTGTGGGTCATGGGCGGCAAGTCGGCGGCCGAATACAAGGGCGTCGCCAAGTTCTTCACCTTCCTCTCCGACGTCGACCGGCAGGTGAAGCTGCACACCGAATCGGGCTACCTGCCGATCACCAAGGCGGCCTATGAGAAGGTCAAGGCCTCGGGCTTCTACAAGGACAAGCCCTATCTCGAGACGCCGCTGCTCGAGCTCAACAACAAGGAGCCGACGGACAACTCGCGCGGCCTGCGCTTCGGCAGCCTCGTCCAGATCCGCGACATCTGGTCGGAGGAGCTTGAGGCGGCGCTGAACGGCCAGAAGACGCCGAAGGCGGCGCTGGACGCGGCCGTCGAGCGCGGCAACACGATGCTGCGCCAGTTCGAGCGGACGGCCGCGCGCTGACGCACCCTGTCGTTCCGGGGCGGTCCGCAAGGGCCGAACCGGAATCCACGACGGGGTGGAACCTTCGGGTCTGCCCCGTCGACAACTCTCGCCCGGTCGTGGGTTCCGGGTTCTTCGCCGAGTTTATCCTTGGGCCGACCGAAGGTCTGACCCGAGGGCGAAGCCCCGAAAGACACAAGCAGTGCTCGCATGCTGAAGAACGCCTCCTTCAAGGGCCTGACCATTCCCTTCCTGCTGCTCGCGCCGCAGCTGGCGATCACGGTCGTGTTCTTCTACTGGCCGGCGAGCCAGGCGGTCTGGCAGAGCTTTCTGCTGCAGGACGCCTTCGGCACCTCGACCGAGTTCGTCTGGTTCGAGAACTACCAGCTCCTGTTCACCGACCCCGGCTATCTCAAGGCGTTCTGGAACACCGCGATCTTCTCGACCTTCGTCTGCGTGCTCTCGCTCTCGATCGCGCTGCTCTTCGCGGTGATGGCCGACCGGCGGATCAGGGGCGCGGAAATCTACAAGACCCTGCTGATCTGGCCCTATGCGGTCGCGCCCGCCATCGCCGGCGTGCTCTGGATCTTCATGTTCGACCCCTCGCTCGGCATGCTGGCGCGGGGCCTGCAACGGCTCGGCATCGCCTGGAATCCCCGCCTCAACGGCAACGACGCGATGACGCTGGTCATCCTGGCCGCGACCTGGAAACAGATCAGCTACAATTTCCTGTTCTTCCTCGCAGGCCTGCAGTCGATCCCCAAGAGCGTGATCGAGGCGGCGGTGATCGACGGGGCGCGGCCCTGGCGGCGCTTCTGGACCATCGTCTTCCCGCTGCTCTCGCCGACGACCTTCTTCCTGCTCGTCGTCAACATCGTCTACGTCTTCTTCGACACCTTCGGCATCATCGACACGGTCACCGGCGGCGGCCCCTCGGGTCAGACCGAGACGCTGGTCTACAAGGTCTATTCCGACGGCAAGGGCGGCTCCAATCTCGGCGGCTCGGCGGCGCAGTCGGTGATCCTGCTGATCATGGTGATCGGCATGACCGCGATCCAGTTCCGCTTCATCGAGCGCAAGGTGAGCTATTGATGCGGCATTCGTCTTCCGACTGGCGTTCGCCCTTCCCGTCATGGCCGGGCTTGTCCCGACCATCCACGTCTTCGCCGGTCGAGCGCTGCGCCCAGGACGTGGATGCTCGCCACAAGGGCGAGCATGACGGCAAGTGCTGGAGGCAGGGGTAATGGTCGAGGACCGCCGCCTGGGCGACGCCATCGCCTATGTCATCCTGACGATCGGCGTGCTGATCGTCGCCTTCCCGGTCTGGCTGACCTTCGTCGCCTCGACCTGGGACAACCCGACCATCATCAACGGCCAGCTGCCGCTCTGGCCGGGCCCGTATTTCATCGAGAACTACAAGCGCATCCTCTTCGTCGGCACCTCCGGCACGACGCGCGAGCCGGTCGCCGGCATGATGCTGAACTCGCTCGTCATGGCGCTGGCGATCGCGATCGGGAAGATCTTCATCTCGGTGCTTTCGGCCTATGCGATCGTCTATTACCGCTTCCCGTTCCGGATGGCGGCGTTCTGGATCATCTTCCTGACGCTGATGCTCCCGGTGGAAGTGCGCATCTTCCCGACCTTCAAGGTCGTCTCGGACCTGCGCATGCTCGACACCTATCAGGGCCTCGCCGTGCCGCTGATCGCGTCGGCCACCGGCACGCTGCTGTTCCGGCAGTTCTTCATGACGATCCCGGACGAGCTGCTGGAGGCGTCGAAGATCGACGGCGCCGGCGCCTTCAAGTTCTTCAGGGACACGGTCATACCGCTTTCGGCAACGACGATCGCGGCGCTGTTCGTGATCCAGTTCATCTATGGCTGGAACCAGTATCTCTGGCCGCTGCTGGTGACGACCAAGGACACGATGCAGACCATCGTCATCGGCATCAAGAAGATGATCGTCACCTCCGACGCCCTCACCGAATGGCAGCTCGCCATGGCCACCGCCATGCTGGCGATGCTGCCGCCCGTCTTCGTCGTCATCGCCATGCAAAGGCTCTTCGTGAAGGGCCTGGTCGAAACCGAAAAGTAGCCCACCAATGGCCCAGGTTACCCTCACCAACGTCAGAAAAGTCTATGCCGGCGGCGTCGAAGCCGTGAAGGGCGTCTCCTTCGACATCCCGGACGGCGGCTTCTGCGTGCTCGTCGGCCCGTCCGGATGCGGCAAGTCCACGCTTTTGCGAATGGTCGCGGGGCTGGAGACGATCTCGTCCGGCGAGGTCTCGATCGGGAACCGCGTCGTCAACCAGATCGAGCCGGCCGATCGCGACATCGCGATGGTCTTCCAGAACTACGCGCTCTATCCGCATTTTTCCGTCTACGACAACATGGCCTATGGCCTGCGCAATCTGGGCACGCCCAGGGACGAGATCGACCGGCGCGTGAAGGAGGCCGCCCGCATCCTCGCCATCGAGCCGCTGCTGGAGCGCCGTCCGCGCCAGCTTTCGGGCGGCCAGCGCCAGCGCGTCGCCATGGGCCGCGCCATCGTGCGCAAGCCGCAGGTCTTCCTGTTCGACGAGCCGCTCTCCAACCTCGACGCGAAGCTGCGCGTGCAGATGCGCGTCGAGATCAAGAAGCTGCAGCGCGCGCTCGGCGTCACCTCGATCTACGTCACCCACGACCAGGTCGAGGCGATGACGCTGTCGGACAAGCTCGTGGTGATGAATGGCGGCCAGGTCGAGCAGATCGGCCTGCCGTCGGAAGTCTACAGGAAGCCGGCGAGCCGCTTCGTCGCGACCTTCATCGGCTCGCCGCCGATGAACATCCTGCCCGGAACGATCGACGGCCCCGGCATCGTCGCGCTCGGCGACGCCATCCTGGAGGCGCGCGACCTGCGCGCCGATCTGGCCGAGGGCTCGCCCGTCGAAGTCGGCTTGCGGCCCGAGGACATCGAGATCGCTTCGGAGGGCGAGGCGGGCGCGATGCCCTTCGATGTCGAGTTCATCGAGGAGCTCGGCGCGACGCAGCTCTTCCACGGCCAGCTCGCAGGCCTGCCCTTCATCATGCAGGCGGCGACCGACACGGTCTCGGCCCAGCCCGGCCGGCTCTGGATCTCGGTCGACCCCGACCGGGTGCATGTCTTCGACCCGGTGACCGGGCAGCGCGTCGGGCTCTGACGCCATCCTCTCGCGGTCATGCCGGCATGCGAGGCTGGCGCGACTCGCTCGACTGCTTCAAGACGGTGCGCGCCTCGACGCCGTTCGTCTCATCTCGACAAGGATTGAGCCCATGTCCCTGACCGCCTCCGCCTCCGGCGTGTTCCCGATTGCGCCGACGCCGTTCCATCCCGACGGGACGATCGACCAGGCCTCGACCGACCGGCTCTTCGCCTTCTACGACCGGATCGGCGCGGACGGGACGACCGTGCTCGGCATCATGGGCGAGGCGCCCAAGCTCGAGCCGGAGGAATCGCTCGGCATCGTCAAGAGCGCGGTCCGCAACATGCCGGGCAAGCCGGTGATCGTCGGCGTCTCGGCGCCGGGTTTCGCCGCGATGCGCACGCTCGCTTGCCAGTCGATGGAACTCGGCGCGGCGGGCGTGATGATCGCGCCGCCGCCCTCGCTTCGCACCGACGACCAGATCACCGGCTATTACGCCCAGGCCGTCGAGGCGATCGGGACCGACATCCCCTTCGTCATCCAGGATTATCCGCTGACGCTGTCGGTGGTGATGACGCCGGCCGTGATCGCCAAGATCGTCATGGACCACCCCTCCTGCGTGATGCTGAAGCACGAGGACTGGCCGGGGCTGGAGAAGATATCGACCCTGCGCAGGTTCCAGACCGAAGGCTCGCTGCGCGAGCTCTCGATCCTGACCGGCAATGGCGGGCTCTTCCTCGATTTCGAGATGGAGCGCGGCGCCGACGGCGCGATGACGGGTTATGCCTTTCCCGAGCTGCTGATCGACGTGGTGCGCCTGCAGAAGGAAGGCCGACGCGACGCGGCGCACGACATCTTCGACGCGCATCTGCCGCTGCTGCGCTACGAGCAGCAGCTCGGCGCGGGGCTCGCCGTGCGGAAGTACACGATGATGAAGCGTGGCATTCTGGCGAGCGACGCCCAGCGCAAGCCGGGCTCAGGCCTCAGCGCCACGGCCAAGGCCGAGGTGGACTATCTGCTGGCCAGGGTGGCGAAGGCGGACAGGCGCGCCGCCGTCTGAGGCCATCGATCCGCAAGGTTGTGCTGTATCACGCCGTTTCTTTAAAAGAACGATCCGGTTGACAAAGAGGATCGTTGCTGCCAGATTTAAGACCGTCGATCGGCTCCGTTCCGGTCGGCCGCGGGGATTTGAGCGAGCAGCTTGCACCGCGTCACCAAACGCTAAAGCGCCACGACCTGGTCGTGGGCTCCGCTTCGAGGAGACGACACATGACCGATCGCAAAGCCGGCCGGATCCCCTCCCGCCTCGCCATGACCTGCTGTCGACGCTGAGCCCAGGCCGACCGGCGCCGCGCCGGTTTCCACCCGCTCAATCGTTGTCCATCGAACGCCGCACGACGCGGCGGAGGCAAGCCATGACCTATATCCAGACCGGCACGGGCTCCGCCCGTCCCTCAGCCGCCCAGCAGGCCCAAGAGGCGCATAGCGCATATGTCATCGAGATCGGCGAGACCCAGGCCGGGCTCGTCCACCGCCGAGCCGACGAGCGCTATTTCACCTTCATCTCGGCCTCGGCCGCCTTCCACGCGCTGGAGGGGCATCGCTTCGCGACGCCGGGCGCCGCCGAACTCGCCGCGCGCCAGCTCGCCCGGCCGCACAGGAACTGAGACCATCATGGACGCTCCCCTCAGTCCCGACGCCTTCCGCGTCGGGACGGCCGCGCCCATGGCCGGCCCGCCGGTCATCCGCTTCGAGGCGGTCGAAAAATCCTTCCCCGGCCGCGCCGGACAGGACGCCGTCCGCGCGCTGTCCGGCGTCGATCTCGACGTGCCCGACGGCGCGGTCCTCGGCGTGATCGGTCGCTCCGGGGCCGGCAAGTCGACCCTGATCCGCCTCGTCGACGGGCTGGAGCGCGCGACTGCGGGCCGCATCCTGATCGAAGGCGAGGACGTCACGGCGCTCACCGAGGCCGGCTGGCGCGCAAATCGGCGCAAGACCGGCATGATCTTCCAGCATTTCAACCTGCTCTCCTCGCGCACCGTCTTCGACAATGTCGCGCCGCCGCTGGAGAGCGCTTCAAGGGCGCGGTGCCGGCGAGCTGGTAATCCGCTTTCGGTCCTCCCACCTGGCCGCTCGCGGACAGGCGACTGCCCCGGATGCGCGAGCGTCCGGGGCTTTTTCGTGTGAATCGAGGGCGCCGCCTTAGGCGATCAGCCCGCCCGGCTCGAAGCGCGACGACCGCCTCAGCCCGATCGCCTCGAGCTCCGTCACGACGGCCACCGCCGCCGCCTGAGCCAGCACGAAGGCGATGCCGAGCCCGGTCGACTGGAACCAGCCCGTCAGCAGAATCGCGACGCTGTCGACGATCCAGACGAGGTTGACGCCGATCACGGCATGGACGGCCAGCCTCGGCAGGGTTTCGCGCGAGGCGAGAAAGGCGAGCAGCACAGCGCAGGGCAGGAGCAGAAGCCCGGCGCCGCGCAGCAAGCCGGCCGGAAAGCCGAGCGGGACGGCGAGCGCTCCGGCTCCGAAAGCCAGCAGCAGGCCGGTGCCGACGCAGGCGGCGGCGTCGAGGGCGAGCGCGTTCTTCAGGACGCGCGAGGACTGGATCATGGACATGGCGTGGTCTCCCTTGTGTGTGGCCGCCGCGGCTTCTGCCCGGCCTGGCCGTGGTCGATGGAGACGATGCTGACGCAAACCGGAGGGCCGCGCGATTAAGCGGGAGGTAATTGAACGCCGCGCCCGCGGCCGGCTAGGGTCTTGCCATGAACAAGCACATCCCGCCCCCCGTCGGCGCCCTGATCCGCGACTGGCGGCAGCTGCGCCGGCTCTCCCAGCTCGATCTCGCGCTCGACGCCGAGATCTCGCAGAAGCATCTCAGCTTCATCGAGAGCGGCCGCTCGCAGCCGAGCCGAGACATGGTGCTGCTGCTGGCCGAGACGCTGTCCGTGCCGCTGCGCGAGCGCAATGCGCTCCTGCTCGCGGCCGGTTTCGCGCCGGTCTATGGCGAGCGCGGCCTCGACGATCCGGGACTCGGCGCCGCGCGCGCGGCGATCGACCTCGTTCTGAAGGGGCACGAGCCCTATCCGGCGCTGGCGGTCGACCGGCGCTGGACGCTGCTGGCGGCGAACGCCGCTGTGCCGCCGCTGCTCGGGCTGGCCAGCGACCCCGAGCTGCTGCGTCCGCCGGTGAACGTGCTGCGGCTCAGCCTGCACCCGGGCGGCATCGCGCCCGCGATCGTCAATCTCGGCGAATGGCGGCATCACATCCTGGCGCGGCTGCGCCAGCAGATCAGGGCCACGGCCGATCCGGCGCTGGTGGCGCTCCTGGAGGAGCTTTCGGCCTATCCCGAGCTCGATGCGCCGGCCGCGCGCAAGGACAACGGCAAGCGCAACGGCAAGGGCGGGACCGCCGAAGCGGAGCCGGAGCCCGACATCGTCCTGCCGCTGCAGTTGCGGCTGGGCGAAACCGTGCTGTCCTTCTTCTCGACGACGACGGTCTTCGGAACGCCGGTCGACATCACCCTGTCGGAACTCGCGATCGAGGCCTTCTTCCCCGCCGACGAGGCGACGCGGCGGCTCCTCGGGCGCTAGCCGGCTCGGCCCAGGATCAGGCGGAGATGTCCCGTCAGGCGGAGATGTCGACGGTCTGTCCCTGTCCGGCAGGCAGGGACGCCTTGAGCCGCTCGGCGCTCTGCCGCGCCAGCTCGACGATGGCCTGCTCGGCCCCGGCCTGCTGGCGCACGATCTCGGTCTGCAGCGCCTGCCGGGTCGAGGCGGCCTGGGATGCGGCGAAGCCCTGCGCGATGGCTACTGAATCGCTCATGACGGCAAATCTCCCTCGCCAGAGACTTGCCGGCGAAACCTTGCCGAATCCTGAATCGGTTGCCTCGGATCAGGTTTTCCTCAGGGCGCGACGATCGACGGCACGCCGCGCGGCATCGGGATGTCGCGGTTCGGATTCGGAGCCGCGGGACGCCGCGCCTGCTCGGTCCGGCCGCCGCGCAGGGAGCTTTCGCCGCGCGGCGGGGCGCGCTCGGCGCGCTCGGCCTCGGCCGGGTTCGGCGCCATCGGCACGCCGGGCGCGCGCTGCTGGCGGGGCTGCCCCGGAACGGATTCGGTCTGGGCGAGGCGGGCGGCCGGCATGGCTGTCGCCGCCGAGGCGGCCAGCATGCCGGCCATCGCGAGCGCAATCCGCAACGAACGCTGTCGCATGACGACATCTCCTGATGCTGCCCAGCCCGGGCGCGCTCCCGTCAGGAACGGCCGGATTCGCGCGCCGGTTCCGCCGCCGGCCAGAAAAAAGGGGCCGCCTCGCGGCGGCCCCATCTGGCGTGGTTCGTCCCGCCTCAGCGGTTCTCGCCGGTGAGCAGCGGCGTGATCCGGCGCAGCGTCACGCGCCGGTTCTCGCGGGCCGCGTCCTGCGTCGCGATCTTGAGATACTGCTCGCCATAGCCCTGCGTCGTCAGGTTCTCGGGCGGCACGCCGAAATCGCGCGTCAGCACCTCGGCGACGGACTGCGCCCGCCGGTCCGACAGCGACAGGTTGTCGATCTCGGAGCCGACCGCGTCGGTATGGCCCTCGACCAGGAAGACCTCGTTCGGCGCGGCCTGCAGCGCCTGTCTGATCGACTGCGCGAGGATCGCGAGCCGCTGCGCCTGGCCGGGCGCGACGACCCAGGAACCCGATTCGAAGGTGACGCTGTCGACGTCGATCGAGCGCATCCGGGCGCGCAGATCGGGCGAGTAGCGCACCTCGTCGAGCGTGTAGCGCCGCGGCAGCGGCGCGACCGGCGGGGCGGTGATGGTCTCGTAGATCACGCGCTCATCGGCCGATTCCGCATCGACCACGTAGCGCTCGCGCGGGATCCGGATGTCCGGGCGCTCCAGCACGACGATCTCGTCGGAGAAGCGCTCCGGCCGGTCGCGGCGGGTGTTGTCGATGATGACGAACTCCTCGCCGCCGCGCGTCTCGCGCGTGCGCCTGATCAGCCGGCCTTCAGAATCCGTGATCGTGACGATCCGCGTGCCGTCGGGCCGCTCGAAGACGGTGCGGGTCTCCTCGCCCCTGCGCTCGACCCGCTGGTCGATGCCGAGCTCGCGGAAGCGTTGCGTCTCGTCGCGTCGGATGATGACGCGGTCGTCGTCGCGGATGATGGTGCGGCCGGGCTCTCGGATGATGGTGACGTCGCCATCGCGGCGCTCCTCGCGCCGGCTTCGGACGTCGTCGAGCCTGTCCGCCCCTTGCGTCGCCATGATGCCGCCGATGACGCCGGCGCCGAGCCCGATCGCGGCCGCGCCGCCGAGCCCGATGCCGCCGCGACGACCCTGCCGGTCAGGCGCGGGCGCGGGCGGCTGGCCCGGAACGGGGGGAGCTGCTTGCGACGGCGTGGCCTGAGGCGCTGCGGGCGGAGCCGCCGCGGGTGGCGCCGCCGGAGGAGCGACCTGTCCGACGGGCGGTGCCGCCTGAGGCGCGGCCTGGCCCGGTTGCGGCGCGGACGCCG
>NZ_JBXAQP010000012.1:0-144391 GCF_058807355.1 Allobosea sp. GW821-FHT12C12 | reverse complement strand
CGTGCGGCTCGATCATGCGCAGCGCCGCCGCCCGCCCGGCATGCCCGTCGGCTTGCGTCAGGCCGGCGTCGGCCAGACTCAAGGTCGACATGGCTGAACAGCTCGCCCGTCCGCTCATCCCCGCCCCGCATGCATCGCGCTCCGAATCCATCAGAGCCAAGGAATCATGCCAACAACGCCCGAACGAGAACCTTCTTCAACAGACTGATAGGGTCGTCCCGCTCCTACATCTTCGGCCGGGTCGCATATTTCAGCAGGCTGAGCCAGAGCCGTGCCATCGTCATGGATGTCCATCCGAGCAAGCGATGACCACGAAACGCCAAATCAAGCGGCTGCTGAGACCGCTGCTCGAGCGAATCCGCAGTTGCTTGCGATCGATTCCGCCTTCGGGGGTGTCGACGTATTCGTGTCGCCTGTGCGTCACCTCGTGCGTGGGGTCAGCATACGCAGCTCTGGTTATGCTGACAGCCCGCAGCAAGATTGGTTTCTAGGTCACACATTTCGGGCGCGCGCGCCGCTCATGACTTTGGGTCGTGAGCGGTTCAACGCCAGGAAGCCGGAGGAGTCGTACTGATCCCACCCCAGGCGGCAGGATGCGTTCATCGAGATCGTCGAGAACGACGTCCTGCCATTGCTGACGCGTCTCGACACGCTACTAGAAGAGTATTTCCTATACGAGCCTTACATGTCGGCCAGGTCGGCCGGTATCCTGATCGACCCCATGACGCGGGTTCACGTTTACGCCGCTCTCGGAAGCTTCCAGATGGTCGCCGAGGCGGCGCTGCTCTTGCGAGCGGCGGGCTTCCGCAGCTCGTTTTGGTGGAGCGAGCAGACTCACAATGAAGTCATGGATCAGCTTCTTCCCATGACGCAAGCCAGCGACAAGGCCGGCGTCGCTGCGCTTCCGCGCGATTGGGAGCGCCAGTTCGTCGAATTGCATGGCCTTCAGGCCATCTACGAGAAGACGCCGTTTTCATTCGAGCTGGGGGAAGCCAGGCGCTGCCGCTGATGTAAGCGAAAATTCCGCCATGAAGATTTCGATCGGCGTCGCCGGTCCGCCCCTCAATTCCGCTTCGCGCTCGCCGTCGCCGCCGGATCGACCTTGAAGCTCGAGGCCTCGATCACGGCGGTGCCGATCATGGTCTTCACCGAGATGCGCACCGGGACCATGACGTTGGTGCCGGCGACGGGGGCGAGCCAGGTGCTGATGTCCTTGTTCTCGGCCATGAACTTGGTGCTGGGCCTGAGCGCCCGGTGGCCGGCGATCGGGACGTAGCGCGCCTGGCAGATCGCGACCGGGCCGCTATAGCCCTCGAGCTTCACGTCGCGCGTGCCGGCCTGGGTCAGCTTGATGTCGTAGCGCGCGGTGCCGTCGAAGATCTGGAGCGTGCGGTTGCAGGCGCCGTTGAGCCCGTTCTTGGTGTTGACGGGCATGACGAAGGCGCTGAGCGGATCGACGATGTCGCGCCGGTGGGCGTCGGTCAGCGGCACGCGGTCGGCCTTGGCGTCGATCGGCGGGGCGATCTCGACGGCCTGCACCGCGCCGCCGCCGATCGCCATGCGCACGGTGCGGCTCTCGCTGGAATTGGCCGAGTTGATCGCGAAGGTCGCCGGCGAGGGTTTTGCGCCGCCGAGCGAGCCCTTGGCCTCGCCGGATCCGCGCCCGCCGGTGAAGCCGCCGATCAGGCCGGTCAGCCTGGCCGCGACGTCGAGCGCGTAGCTGTCGGCGTCGATGCCGCCGCTCAGGCTCGCGGTGCCGAGCGTCAGGCCGAGCAGGGAGACGTCGTAGCGGGCGTCGATCGAGGCGGCGCTTGCGGGCAGACAGGCGGCCACGGCCGCGAGAAATCCGGCCAGGGACGGTGCGATGGCGGACCTCATCCGTATTCTCCGGGCTTGGATGATGCGTGTGGATGCCTTGCGAATCGGTCCGAATCGTGGCCGGTTTCCGCGCGCTTGACGAGTGGCGCGACAGCCACGCTCAGCGCCGCCGCTCGATTCAGGATGTCACGATGGCTTGATCGCGGAGTCGTCCTTGACGCATGGGGGCGGCTTGGGTATAGACCCGCCACTCAATTTGACCTCCGGCGCTGAGTTCCGGCACGTCGCGTGTCGGCTGTTTCGTTTGGCGCAACGGTTGCACTGCTCAAGGAAGAACGACATGGCCCGCCGTTGCGAACTGACCGGGAAAGGCACCCTGACCGGGCACCTCGTCAGCCACTCGAACCGCAAGACGAAGACCGTCTTCCGTCCCAACCTCGTCAATGTGACGCTGCAGTCCGACGCGCTCGGCCGCTCGGTGCGCCTGCGCGTCTCGGCCAACGCGCTGCGCACGGTCGACCATCGCGGCGGCCTCGACGCCTTCCTGGTCAAGGCCCCGGCCGGCGACCTCTCGACGGGCGCGCTCACCCTCAAGCGCGACATCGAGAAGAAGCTCGCCGCCGTCTGAGCGGGGCTGTCTCGACGGGTTGAACGAAGCGGCCGCAAGGCCGCTTTTTTCGTTTTGACCGCTTTCCATCGTCATGCTCGGAACATGCCCGAGCATGACGACAGAGTGTGCGGCCGGCTTTAAGCCAGCTCGAATTCCAGCAGGATCGTCCGCTGCAGGAACGAGAAATTGTCGTCCGAGATCAGGGTGACGATGGTCCGCCCCTGCTGCCGGTGGACGGACATCCCCTCCATGTTGTCGATCTCCTGGCCGAGATCGGCCTCGAGCAGAACGGGTCCGTCCAGCAGCGCGCCGGGTTTCAGGCTCGCGGCGGGAATGCGGCGGATGCGCAGGCCGACGCCGCGCAGCGAGCGGTACCAGCGCTCCAGCAGCAGGATGTCGCCGTCCGGCAGAAAGGCCATGTCGGTGATGTCGAAACCGCCATGGCGCGCGACCTCGAACAGTCCGGGCTGGCGGCCGCCGATGATGACGCCGAGCGTCGGATCGAACTCGCCGCCCGAACGTTCGGAGATCGCGACCAGCGCGCCCGCCAGCGCATGGGCAGGCGGTGCGACGCCGATCGCCTCCAGCCCGCGGTTGTTGGGCAGGCGCTTGATCTCGCGCGGGGCCGGCACGATGCGGGCGCGCGCCTCGACGCCGTCGCGGGCCCAGTCGAAGCGCAGGATCTCATGGACGCGCTCGACGCCGACATAGGCCACGCCGTCGGCGATGCTCAGGCTTTCGGTGTCGTAATAGCGCGAGCGGTGCAGCGGCCTCCCCGATGTGCCCAGGATCGGCGCCATCCCGGCCTCGCCGAGGCCGGCGAGGCGGCCGTCGCGATAGTCCGGCTTCGCGGTCAGCCAGAAGCCGTTATCGGTGACGGCGACGAGATCGCGCCCGTCGGGCGAGCGCCACAGCCCGGAGAGGCCGCCGAAGCGGGGATGGTCGCCGGTCAGCGCAAGGCCGCCGCGGAAGATCATCCGGCCGAAGCGCGTCTTCTCGGGGCTGCGCGGCTCGAAGGCCGCGATCGGCCGGGCCGAGACGGTCAGCGCGATGCGGCCCGGCTCCAGCGGCTGGGCGCGCGCGGTAGCGGCGAACGGCGCGGTCGCGAGTCCGGCGAGGGCGGCGCGGCGGGTCAGGGACATGGGAGATCGGTGGCCGTGGCGCGTGCGCAGCTCACTGCAGCCGCCGCCCTCGCGGGGCCCGTCCGCCTGCGCCTTCATTCTCCTCGAACAATTCGGCGAGCTTCTCGGTCATCACCCCGCCGAGCTCCTCCGCGTCGACGATGGTGACGGCGCGGCGGTAGTAGCGCGTGACGTCGTGACCGATGCCGATGGCGATCAGCTCGACCGGCGAGCGCGTCTCGATCTCTGCGATGACGTGGCGCAGATGGCGTTCGAGATAGTTGCCGGCGTTGACCGAGAGCGTCGAATCGTCGACCGGCGCGCCGTCCGAGATCACCATCAGGATCTTGCGCTGCTCGGGCCGCGCCAGCAGGCGCTTATGGGCCCAGTCGAGCGCCTCGCCGTCGATGTTCTCCTTGAGCAGCCCCTCGCGCATCATCAGCCCGAGGTTCTTGCGGGCCCGCCGCCAGGGCGCGTCGGCCGCCTTGTAGATGATGTGGCGCAGGTCGTTGAGGCGCCCCGGGGCCGCCGGCTTGCCCGATTGCAGCCAGCTCTCGCGCGAGAGCCCGCCCTTCCAGGCCCGCGTGGTGAAGCCGAGCAGCTCGACCTTGACGCCGCAGCGCTCCAGCGTGCGGGCCAGAATGTCGGCGCAGGTGGCGGCGACCGTGATCGGCCGGCCGCGCATCGAGCCAGAATTGTCGATCAGCAGCGTCACCACCGTATCGCGAAAATTCGTGTCCGATTCCTGCCGGAAGGAGAGCGGCTGATAGGGATCGATGATGATGCGCGGCAGGCGCGAGGGATCGAGCGCGCCTTCCTCCAGGTCGAACTGCCAGGAGCGGTTCTGCTGCGCCATCAGGCGGCGCTGGAGACGGTTGGCGAGGCGCGCCACCACGCCCTGGAGATGGGCGAGCTGCTTGTCGAGATAGGCGCGCAGCCGCGTCAGCTCCTCGGCGTCGCAGAGTTCCTCCGCCGTGACGATCTCGTCGAATTTCTGGGTATAGGCCTTGTAGTCGGTGACGGGGCGGTCGTTGGGCTTGCTCTCGCGCGGTCGCGGGGCCTCGCCGGCTTCCTCGGAATCGGAGTTCTCGTCCTCCTCTTCCCAGTCGCCGGCCGGAGCGTCGGCGGCCTCTGAGGCGCCCTCCTGCAACTCCTCGGTCGCGTCGTCGCTGGCCTCGGTCTCGGAGCGCTCGCCGGCGCTTTCCTGCTCGGCCTCGCCCTCCTGCTGCTGCTGGTCGTCGGAGGCGGAATCCTTGTCGTCCTGGTCGTCCTCGGCGTCGTCGCCCTGCGAGCTCTGCTCGGCCATGTCGAGCGAGGCCAGCATGTCGCGCACGGTGCGGGCGAAGGCGCGCTGGTCCTCGACCGCCCTGGAGAGCCGGTCGAGATCGGCGCCGGCCTTGGTCTCGATCATGTCGCGCCAGAGATCGACCAGCTTTTCGGCCGCCTTCGGCGGCTTCAGCCCGGTCAGGCGCTCGCGCACCATCAGGGCGAGCGCATCCTCCAGCGGCGCGTCGGCCCGGTCGGTGATCTCCTCGTAGCGCCCGCCGCGATGGTAGCGGTCCTCCAGCATGGCGGTGATGTTGCCGGCCATGCCGGCCATGCGCCGCGCGCCGACGCATTCGACGCGCGACTGCTCGACCGCGTCAAAAACGGCGCGGGCCGCGTCGCCCTCGGGCGCGGCGCGGCGGTGCACGCTCGCGTCATGGCAGGCGAGCCTGAGCGCCATCGAATCGGAATGGCCGCGCAGGATCGCGACGTCGTTCGCGGTCAGCTTGCGCGGCGGCTCCGGCAGGCGGGCGCGCTCGCCGACGAGCGAGGGTTTGTCGGCGGCGAAGACGATCTCCATCTCGGGCTTGCGCGCGATCGCCTTCATCGCGCTCGAAATGGCGCGCTTCAGCGGCTCGGTCGGCGCTTCCCTGGTCGCGCCCGGCTTGCGGTTGGAGAGGGTCATGCGTCGTCCGGGTCGATGGCGAAGGGGCGCTCGATCACATCTGCCCAGCTATAGGGGCAGCCCGGCGGGAAGTCGCGCAATGGCAGGCCGGTCTCGTTCGCCGCCGTCAGCCTCGCGGTTTCATACGCGGCCGCCAGCGCTTCGCCGAGTCGCGGCTTCAGGCTCGGATCGTCCCTGATTTGTTTGTCGGCGCGGCGGCGCTGAATGCGGATCGAGATCGCCCAACCGCGGCTGCGGCGTTCGGGCTGATGATCCCATTTCAGCATGTGCGTAACGATTAAGGTGAGGATGCTCTCCAGCTTGTTGAATTCGTCGCGCCCCAACGCCTCGGCGATGTTTTCGATGTCGAGCCCGGCAAAGTTACCGTTGCGCAGCACCTTCGCCTGCTCAAAGGCCCAGCGAGCGAAATCCTCATCATAGCGGGCGAGCGGCGGCTGCGGCGCATCAAACACAGCGCGCTTCGGCGGCGCAGCCATCGCGCTCTTCGTCTGCCTCGGCTTGCTGTCGGAGATGCTCATAGCGCCTTCGCGAACTGGTGGATGCGGTGGCCGGCGACCGGGTAATCCTCCAGGACGCCATACTCAACATAGCCCAGCTTCGGATAGAAATCAGGGGCCTGGATGCTCATCGTCGAGAGATAGACGCCGCGCGCGCCATGCTCGCGCGCCGCCTGCTCGGCCATGGCGAGCAGCGCCTCGCCATGGCCCCGGCCGCGATGGGCGTCGTCGATCCAGAGCAGGTCGACATGCAGCCACTGCCATTTCAGCTCGCCGATCAGACCGCCGACGATCGCGCCCTCGTCGTCGCGCAGGCTGATCGCCAGCGGCGCGCTGTTGCGCGGCCCGACGCGGGCGGCGTTATAGGCGCTGAGGCCTTTCACGACCGCTGCGCGCGTCTCTTCCTGATCCGGTTCGACGGCGATCGCGACCATCCGTTGTCCTAGCGCGACCGCCCGTCATGCATCGTCGGCTCAAGTTCGGCCGGCTCGACGCCGGCGAGGCAGCGGACATTGAGCGCGACCGTCGGCGTGCCGTCCGGCATGGCGCCGCGCGCGAAGGATTCGATGCCGCAGGTCTCGCAGAACAGGTGCTGGATCTTCTGGGTGTTGAACCGATACTCGGTCAGCGCGTCCTCGCCGCTGGTCAAGCTGAAGGCGCTCGCCGGAGCGAAGCTGAGGATCGAGCCGCGCCGCTGGCAATAGGAGCAGTTGCAGGTGATCGTGCTGCCGAGATCGGCCTCGACCTCGTAGGCGACCCGGCCGCAATGGCAGCTTCCCCGATACCGCGCCATCGGCCCGTGCCCCTCAGCTCAGCACCACGTTGACCGCGCTCTCCGGCAGTTCCTTGCCGAAGGAGCGCTGGAAGAACTCGGCCACCAGCATGCGCTCCATCTCGTCGCACTTGTTCAGGAAGGTGACGCGGAAGGCGAAGCCGATATCGCCGAAGATAGCCGCGTTCTCGGCCCAGGTGATGACCGTGCGCGGGCTCATCACGGTCGAAAGGTCGCCGTTCATGAAGGCGTTGCGGGTCAGGTCGGCGACGCGGACCATCTTGTTGACGATGTCCTTGCCCTCGGGCGACTTCTGGTAGTGCTTCGATTTCGCCAGCACGATGTCGACCTCGTTGTCGTGCGGCAGGTAGTTCAGCGTCGTCACGATCGACCAGCGGTCCATCTGGCCCTGGTTGATCTGCTGGGTGCCGTGATAGAGGCCGGAGGTGTCGCCGAGGCCGACCGTGTTGGCGGTCGCGAAGAGCCGGAAGGCCGGATTGGGGCGGATGACGCGCTTCTGGTCGAGCAGCGTCAGCTTGCCGGACTGCTCGAGCACGCGCTGGATCACGAACATCACGTCGGGCCGGCCGGCGTCGTATTCGTCGAAGACGAGCGCGATGTTGTTCTGCAGCGCCCAGGGCAGGATGCCGTCCTGGAACTCGGTGATCTGCTTGCCATCCTTGAGCACGATCGCGTCCTTGCCGACGAGATCGAGACGCGAGACGTGGCTGTCGAGGTTGACGCGCACGCAGGGCCAGTTCAGCCGGGCCGCGACCTGCTCGATATGGGTCGACTTGCCGGTGCCGTGATAGCCCGAGATCATGACGCGGCGGTTGTGGGCGAAGCCGGCGAGGATCGCGATCGTGGTGTCGCGGTCGAAGCGGTAGTCCGGGTCGAGATCGGGGACATGGGCCTCGGACTTGGAATAGGCCGGCACTTCGAGATCGCTGTCGATCCCGAAGGTCTGGCGCACCGACAGCTTCATGTCGGGCAGGGCCGGGGCGGTCGTCGCTGTCATCGTCTGGTCTCCGGGCGCGGGACAGGGCCGGGTGCTTGTCCGGTTGTCCCAGGGCCGACCGAAAGGGGAGGCATCTCGATCCCTAGTTAGAGCGAAAGACCGGAAGCGGCAATTCGCAAAGCGCCGGGGCGGCAATTCGCGGCCGACATGCCGGAGGCGAGGCACCCGGCGCGCCAAACGCCGGGCGGCGCGGCTCAGCGACGGGCGGCAAGGAGCCGGGCGATGGCGGCGACGGACCCGGCCGCGCCGTCGCGATCGACCGCGAACGCCGCGGGCGGGCCGGCTTGCAGAGACTGCGTCACGGCCGCGGCCAGCGCCTCGGCGTCGCGCTCGGGGTCGCCCGAGAGGCGCAGGGAGCGGGCGAGCCCGGCGCGCTGCATCGCCTCGGCCCGAAGTGCCTGCTCGGTCTCGGCGCCGGCGTCGAAGGGCACGACGATGGCGGGGGGGCCGGACTCGATCAGGTCGAGCGCGGTGTTGTAGCCGCACTGGCTGACCGAGACCGCGCAGGTCGCGAGCAAGGTCCGGAAGTCGGGCCGCGCCCATTCGATCGCGACATGGCCCGGCGCGGCAGCCGCCAGTCGGGCGAAGGCATCGGGAGCCGTGGCGCGGCCGACGAGGATGCGCCAGCGCCGGTCCGGCAGCCGGCGGGCGGCGGCGATGGCGGTCTCGAACAGGGGCAGGGCCGCGCCGGAGCCGCCGCCGGAGACGAGAATATCGCCGCCGCCGTCGTCGCGATCGTAGCGAAGCAATCCTGTGTCCCGCTCTACGTTTCCCGGATTGCTTCGCCGCGCTCGCGACGGCGGAGAGGCCATATACCCCGTGTAGCGCAGCCGCCCGGCCAGGTCCGGCGTCACCGGCCAGGACGCCTCCAGCGGCAGGAAAGCCTTGTCGCCATGGACCAGCACGCCGTCGAAATGCCCGGCGATGCGCGCATGCGCCTCGTCGATCCGCTCGGGCCGGGGCGTCACCAGCACGTCTCGGATCGAGGACAGGATCAGGGCTGAAGGATCGGCCGCTTTCGCCGCCGCGATCAGGGCGAGGAACTCCTGCGCCAGTTGCCTTCGGCCGAACGGGAAGTGCTCGGTGATGACCACGGCCGGTCGCAGGCGCGTCGCCAGGTCGACCAGCATCGCCTGCCGCGCCACGCGCCTGCCGTCGTCGATCGGCTGGCCCCGTTCGTCGAGGAGGTTGCGGAAATCGGCGCCCTCGACCCTGACCGGCGGCAACTGGACGAAGGCGAAGGGTTCGTTGTCCATGGCGCGTGGAGGCAGGCCGCCGCTCGCCAGCGTGACGGCGTGGCCCGCCTCCGCCAGAGCGCGGGCGAGATGGGTCGCGCGCACCAGATGCCCGCTGCCGAGCAGATGCGTCACGGCGATCAGGACCGGAGCGGTCATCGCGTGGCCGCAACGGAGGCCATCAGCGCCGCATGGATGCGGGCCAGCCCCGCTTCGGCGGAAAAGTCGCCCGTCAGCCTGGCGAAAGCGGCCTGACCGAGGCCGCGCCGGCGCTCCGGCGCGGCCGCGAGGCCGGCCAGCGCATCGGCCAGCGCGGCGACGTCGCCGGGCGGGACGAGCAGGCCCTCGACGCCTTGCCTCGCGAATTCCGGGATGCCGGCGAAATCGGTCGCGACGATCGGCAGCGCCTGGCTCGCCGCCTCCATCACGACATTGGGCAGGCCGTCGCGGTCGCCGTCGCCGGCCTGTTTCGAGGGCAACACGAAGAGATCGGCCTCGCGCAGCGCCGCGATCACCACGCCTTGCGCCTGCGCGCCGGCCCAGGTGACGCGGTCGGCGATCCCGAGAGCAGCGGCCTGCGCCTGCAAGGTCTTCAACAGTTCGCCGCCGCCGATATGGGTCATCCGCCAGTGCAGCTTTGGCGGCAGAAGCGCCAGCGCCGCCAGCAGATCGTCGAAACCTTTTTTCGCGACGGCGCGGCCGATGGTGACGAAGCGCGCCGGATCGGCCGGGTCGCCGCCATCGCGCGCCGGCCGGTCGGGAGGCGCGGGAAAGCGGCCGAGGTCGAGCCCGTGATAGACCAGCGTCACCTTGTCGGGCCGCTCGGCGATGCGGGCGAGCTCGGCATGTCCGTCGCGGGTGCAGGTCACGCCCCAGTCCGCGTCCGCGAGCTTCTCGCGCTTTTCCCAGTGGGGCGTGGTCCAGATGTCCTTGGCGTGAGCCGAGAACGACCAGCTCAATCCCCGGATCAGCGCCGCATAGCGGATCACCGAGGCCGGGGTGTGCAGATAGTGGACATGGAGATGGCGGACGCCGGGCTGGAGCTCGCGCGCGAGCACGCAAGCCTGGCCGAAACGGCGCAGCCGGTTCCGCGTCCGGTCGCGGGCGAGATCGCGCAGGAAGACCGGGAGCAGCCGCCAGAAACCGGGGCGGGCCAGCGCGCGCAGGCAGCCGCGCCCGACGCGGGCCGGGTCGTCGCGCAGATATTCGGGCAGATAGCTCACCGGCGCGGTGATCTCGCCATGCATCGGGTGGCGGGCGACGTCGGTCGGCCGGCGCAGCGACCAGATCGCGAATGGCAGGCCGAGCCTCTGCAGGCCGAGCAGTTCCTGCGCGATGAAGGTTTCCGACAGGCGCGGATAGCCCTTCATGGCGATCGCGATCAGCGGCTCGCCGTGCGGTGGACCCGTCTTGGCCCTCCCCCCGCTTGCGGTGGGGAGGGTTTGGTGGAGGGACGCGCCGCCTGGCGGGACCGTCGGGTCTTGTTCTGCTCGCCCCCCCATCCCTGGCCCTTCCCCACCGAAGTCGGATGTTTGCGACTTCGGCAATGCATTGGCCATGTCGGAAACATCCGACATGGCTGAAGCGGCGGGAAGCGGACCGGAGACGTCGCGCTCTTCCGATGGCGCGCTCATCGCCGGCCGATCAGCATGAAGCGGGTGTAGTTCCTGGTCGGCAGCGCGCCGGAGAACCAGAGCTCCGACAGGCCGGCCTGCGCGACGAAGGCGTCGAGCGAAGGCACGCAACTGCGATGGTCGGGCTCGCGGACATAGTCGTTCGACTGGAGCAGCAGCGGCAGGTCGACGGGAAGCGTCGCGAGCCAGCCGGGCACGTCGGCGAGATGCTCGCAGCTCGTGTTGATGACGAGACCGGGCCGGGGCGCCTCCGCGCCGAAGTCGAGCGCCGTCATGTCGGCGGTGAGCGCGCGGAAGCGGCCGTCGCGGAGATGGCGGCGGTTCAGGCTTTCCGCCACTTGGGCGCAGGCCGGATCGCGGTCGAGGCTGACGACCTCGGGGATGCTCAGCTTCTCGTCGTCGAGCAGCAGCGCGCCGAGCACGCCATACCACGCGCCCAGCACCCAGACCGGCCCGCTGGGGTTCGGCATGACCTGCGCCAGCGTATCGACCAGCCAGCGTTTCGAGGCGATCTGCTTGTGGTTGACCGCGATCCAGAGATCGGGCGGCATGCCGTCGGCCAGCAGCGTCGCCAGATCGCCGACGACCCGGTTGCCGGTCAGGGCTGCGACGCCGCGCATGATGTCGTAGAAGGCGTCGGGGGGCGCGTCGCTGCTCATGCCTTGACCGGAGACGGGAAGCTCGAATGAAACCGGCGGGACCATATGCAAGCGCTCCGGCAAAGGCCAGCGCGGGCCGGGGCGAGCGGAAGGCGGATGGCGCGTCCGCGCCCGCGGGCGTGCTGCTGCCGCATCTGGCCGGGCCGGCCGCGTCGCTCCGCCAGGTGCTGGCCGCGCACGCCCTGCGCCACTGCGCCCATGTCATCGAGATCGGCGGGGCGGGCCTGCCGATCACCAGCTTCCTGACGCATCGGCCGGCCTCGGTGACGGTCGTCGATCCGAAAATCCCCGCCTTCGCCGCCGAGACCCTCAACGGCGCGCCCTGCCGCGTGCGCCATCTCGCGGCCAAGCTGCAGGAGATCGAGCTCGCGCCGGCACAGCCCTTCGGCCTCGTGCTGCTCGGCCTGTCGCTCAAACCGTTCGGGAACGGCGAGGCGATACCGCCCGCCCTGCACGATCTGGCGGGCCGGGCCGCGACGCTGGCGATCGACTACGCGCTCGATCTCGACCGGGCCAGGGACCAGATCGGCGCGCTGATGGCGACGCGGTCCGCGCCGCCCTCGATCGATCTCGCCATGACCATGGCCGATCCCGCCCTGCGGGAAGCCGGCTTCGGTCGCCGCCGCTTCCTGGTTTTCGGCGCGGCATAAAGGGCGGCGGCTCAGGCCTCGTCGGACAGTTTGGTCGCGGGCGCTTTCGCTTTGGCCGCTTTGCGCGCGGCCGGCTTGCGCTTGCGGGCGGGCTTCGCCTTGGGCTCGGCTTCGACCTCGGCCTCTGCTTCGAGGTCTGTCTTCTGCCGCGCGTCGTCGAGGCGCGCGTCCTCGACGACGGCGTCGGCGGCTTCTTCCGGGACGACGACCTCGCCTTCGTCGGCGTCTCCGGCCTTGCCGCCGCCGCTCTTCTCGGCCGTGCCGGCTGCCTCCGCGCCATCGGCGGCGAGCGTCGCCTTCGCCTTGGCGGGGGGCGCCGGCGCCGGCTCCTCGGGCTCCTCTTCCTTGGCGGTGTTGGGCGCGCTGGCGAAGCCATAGGCCGTCATCGGCTTGTCGCGGCCCTTGATCGCGACCTTGAGCGCGGTCGTGCCGCGATAGCCGCGGCCGGTCGCCTTGATCGTGTCCTCGGAGACGACCACGTCCGACAGGACGCGCCGCGTCGCCGATTCGAGCTGGCTCGCCACCATCACCGTCTCGCCGACCGTGATGTCGCGGCGGCCGAGGCTCTCGTTCTCGACCGCGCCGATGATCGCCTGGCCGGTATGGATGCCGATGCCGATGCGCAGCGGCAAGGGCAGCGCCTGGCCGAACTCGCGGTTCAGCGCCTCGACCGCGCGGACGATGTCGCCGGAGGCGCCGATCGCGGCCTGCGCCGCCCTTGCCGGGCTGCCCTCCAGCCCGAACACGGCCATGAAGCCGTCGCCGTAGAAGGCGTCGATGCGCCCGCCATGGGCCGTGATCGCCTGCGCCATCTCGTCGAAGAAGCGGTTGAGCAGGCCCATCAGTTCCTGCGGCAACTGCCTTTCCGCCATGGCGGAGAAGGCGCGCAGATCCGCCACGATGATGGTCAGGCCGCGCTTGCCCGAGGAGCCGGCGGCCTCGATCTCGCGCGGCGTCGCGCCGCTGAGTCGCGAAGCGAGCAGGATCTGGACCTGCACGTCGTCGCGCGGCCTGATCTGGCAGGCGAGGCGGACGCGGTCGGGCGCGGAGATGCGGCGCAGGAGCTTGGCCTCGTTGGGCCCGGGCGGCGGCAGCTTGTCGGCTCCGTCCAGCACCAGCACGCGGCAGGTGGCGCAGCGCGCCCGGCCGCCGCAGAGCGCCGCATGGGGAATGCCGAAGCGCCGGAACATCTCCAGCACGGTCAGCCCCGGCGTCAGCTTGCGCACGCCATGGCCGACGAAGCGCACGGTGATGTGGCGCGTCGTCCGGACCCGGATCTCGCGGATGCCGACGAACGCGACGAAGCCGCCGACGAGCCCGTAGAACGCCGTCTTGGCCCAGGTGACGTTCTGGTTGAACATCGTGACCGCGGCGTCGGAATACTGTTCCGGGGGCCGGGCCAGCAGCGCGGCCTCGCGGCCGGCGACGGCGAATCCGATCAGGGCGAGAACCGGGATCAGGATCGCCGCCAGCATGAACGGGTCGCGCCAGCGGGCGTAACCGTCGCGCGAGCGCAGCATGAAATGCAGTCCGATGACGCCATGGACCCAGACCAGCAGCAGCAGGATGGTCTGGTTCACGGCGAGACCCGGCCAGAGCCGGCGCAGCACGGCCGGGTAGGTCACGTCGAGATTGAAGAACGAGCCCATCACCCTGGTGCCGACGATATGGTCGACGAGGAAGAGCGGGATCGCGAGACCGAGCGCGATCTGCAGCATCTCGCGCAGCGGCATCTTGAAGGTGCGGCGCTGCGCGACGCGCAGCATGGCGAAGAGCGGGTGGACGATCAGCGCGCCGTAGAGCAGCACGGTGCCGGGCCAGGAGCGCCAGAGCCAGTAGCGCCAGGTCTGCACGGCCTCCATCAGCTGGAGGCCGGCGATGCCGATGGCGTGGTTGATGAAATGCGTCGCCGCGAAAAGCAGCAGCACCATGCCCGAGACGAAGCGGATATCCCGGCTCCAGGACGACATCTGCTCCATGCCGACGCCGGAGCCCTGGCGGCCCGCGGTCTGTGAAAGGCTCATCGGGCGGCCGCCTTCCTCATCAATGGACCTTCTCGCTGTGCATGACAGCGTCGGCGAGCCGGTAGAGCCTCGAGGCCAGATCGCGCGACAGGGCGATGCTGAAATCGGGTATGGTCTCCAGCAGTTCGAAGAACAGGTCGCGCGGCAGCCGGAGCGCCGAGACGTCGCTCTTGGCGACGACCTCGCCGATATAGGGCCTGTCGCAGAGCATCGGCACGTCGCCGAAGATCATGCCGGTCTCGAACAGGAAGCGCTTGGTCCGGCCGTCCTCGCGCTCATGCGAGAGCTCGACCTCGCCGTCGAGGATGAAATAGACGCCTTCGGGACGCTCGCCCTCGTCGATGATCTTCATCCCGGCGTCGAAGTGCAGCTTCTCGCCCATCAGCGCGACGAGCTTCAGCCGCGGCTTCGGCAGGGCGCGGAACAGCGGAATCTGCTTCAGGGAGGCGATGTCGTTCTCGATCGTCATGGTCGCGCCTCCATGGCCTCGACGGCTCGTCGCGGCCGATTCGCGGGCCTCGCATCCTCGCCATCGTCCTCCTCGACCACGCCGACCGCGCCGTCAAACACGATCCGCGGCGAGATGTCGGCGGCCACACTAGCATCGCCGACCAGAAGAAACAGCGTCATGCCGGCGCAGTGCTCGCGCAGCCGCGCCACGACCTCGTCGGGGTTCCTCGCCGTGGCCAGGAAGGCGCCGGCGTCCAGCACCGCGATCTGCGGCGCCTTGATCAGGGCCTGGGCCAGCGGCACGGCGAGCTTCAGCCGCGTCGGCAGGAAGCGCCCGCGAATGCCGCAATCGGTGTTGAGGCCGAGCCGGTAGAGCGCGCCCTCGAGGCCGGCCCGCAGCAGCGCGACGCGGACGATGCCGGCGACCTTGCGGCTCGCGTCGGCGACGCCGAAGCCGGTGCGGCCGAACATCAGGTTGTCGCGGACGCTCGCGCCCATCATGACGCGGTCGGGGTCGTAGAAGGAGACGTCCTGCGCCGCGTCGGCCGGAAGATGCGACCTGAAGCTGGCGCGCGCCCGCATGATGCGCCGGCGCAGGCGCTCGTCGAGCAGGTTGAGACGGTGCTTGGGCTCGATATAGCCGAGCGCCAGCGCCACGAGGTCGCGCTCGGTCTCGGGGTCGAAGGGCGAGCGCATGTCGTGCGTGGAGACCAGCGCGGCAAGCTCGTTCAGCCGCTCGAAATCGAAATTCGCGCCGAAGGCGTAGCGCTCGAACAGCGCGTGGCCGACGGGGAGCCCCTCGAAGATCTCGACCACGGTGGCGACGATGCGCGCCCCGACGTCGATCAGCGGCTCGATCAGCGCCTCGGCCTTGAGGATGGCCTGGGCGTAGGGCTCGAAGAGCAGGGTCTCGCTGGCGAAGCGCGGGCTCATGCGGGCGCCGAAGATCAGGTTCTCGGCGACCGTGGCGTTGGCGTTGTAGCTCTCGGGGTCGAAGGGCTGGATCAGGCCGGCGAGCTTGCTGCCGGCGAGTTCGGCCGCGACCGCCCGCCTCGCCGTGATGATGCGCTCCGTCGCGCCCTCGTCGAGCGGGGCGACCACCTTGCCGTCGAGGCCGAGCTCGTAGACGTCGTCGGCGCAGCCGAGCACGTCGAGCACGGCCCGGATATGGGCTTCGAGCGCATCGGCGTCCTTCAGGCCCGCGCCTTCGTAGTCGGTCCAGTCGGCGCTGAAGGAGAAGGGCGTGTTGCCCGAGCGGATCGCCTCCAGGAAGAAGCGGTGCTCCTCCGCCGAAACCTTGCCCTCGGGCTTCGCGCTCGGGCGGCGGCGCTTCAGCGGCATCAGGATGTTGTCGCGCAGCGTCCCGGCGATGATCTCGGTCTCGCTGCCGGCATAGCCGATCATGTGGCTGGCGCGCTCGACCGAGAGCCGGCCGAGATTGTGGCCGTCGATCAGCACGCGGCCGGAATAGGCCATGGCCTGCCGGCCGAGAATGCGGCCGAGCACGTCGCGCGCGCCGCCGTCGGGACCGATCACGCCGATCGCGCCCGGGCGCGGCGTTCGCAGCGAAACCGGCGCGAGCAGCGGCTGGCCGCGATTGTCGAGCAACTGCACGCCGTCGAGTCTGATCTCGCCCTCGTCGGGCAGCCGTTTCACGCCGTCGGCCTCGTCGAGCACCACCGTGTCGTCGTTGTTGAACTGCTGGATCACCTGTTCGTATTTGATGGTGACGTCGTTCCTCTGCTGGTCCCAGTCGATCAGTTCCTTGATCGGCGGCGGCAGGTCGCGATAGGCGGCGACGACGGCGACGAGCTGGCCGATGTCGAGCCGGCCCTGCAGCGCGAAGAAGCCGCCGATCGCGTAGAAGAAGAACGGCGTGATCTGGGCGAGCAGGTTGTTCAGGAACTTGACCGCGAATTTGCGCTTGTAGAGCGCGTAGCGGATGTCGAAGAGCCGGCCCAGGCGCCCGGAGATGTCGGCCTGGACATAGGTCGTCGCGCCATGACCCTGGATCGTCGGCCCCGCGTCGACGATCTCGCCGATGCGGCCGGCGAGCGCGCGCGAGGCGATCTGGCGCTCGCGGCCGAGCCGGAGCTGCTCCTTGCGCAGGATCGGGATGATGATCGCCTGCAGCAGCACGATGATCAGCGCGATCGAGCCGAGCCAGATGCTCTGGACCATGATGAAGACCAGCGCCGTCAGCGCCTGGCTGAGCAGAAAGACCGGCTGGATGAAGGCGTCGCCGACGAAGCCGCCGATCGGCTCGACCTCGTCCTTGATCATGCTGGCGACCTCGGCCGGCTTGACCGCGCGGATCTGCTCCGGCCGGAAGCGCATCAACTGGCTGAACAGGTCGTAGCGCATCCGCCGGAGCATGCGCTCGCCGAGAATGCCCTTCCGCAGGTTGACGACGTATTTGAAGCCGCCGTTGATCAGCACCAGAAGCAGGAACAGGCAGCTGAGCCCCAGCAGCAGGCCGAGCTGGCCGACCTGGAAGCCGTCGAAGATCCTGACCTCGCCGCCGCCGAGGAAGCCCGGCCACTGAAAGCCGATGTCGAACAGCGTCGCGCTGGTCTTGCCGTTCTTGAAGGCCCCGCCCTGGATCGCGTCGTTGACGATGCGCTTGGGCACGTTGAACGAGGCCCAGTTGAACGGAATCGAGGCGAGGATGATCAGCAGGACGATGATCTGCTCGCCGCGGCTCTTCTGCCAGACATAACGGAAGAGGTTGCTCTCCAACGGGCGGTCCTGTCCGGCGCGCCGGGAGCGTCGCCGAGATGGCGCGCGCATCTCCTCGGCTCCTGCGACAGTATGTGTGTCAGCTTGCGGCGGAGCGCAATGCGGCGGGCCTCGGCCGTCGTCGCCTCAGCGTCATCGCCCGGTCGCGATTCGGGGTGCAAACGGACGACATGTCGAATGCCATTGGCAAAACCCGGCTTTCAACGTCTAGTGCGCGGTGAAATGATGAACTCGACCGTATGGGGCCGGTTGTAGCAAGGCATGGATATCCTGCGGATCAGCGATGTGCGGATCGGCTTCACGGTCCACGGGCTTGCCCGCGACGTCGTGAGGGGCGTCTCGCTGCGCGTGCCGGCCGGCAAGACCGTCGCGCTGGTCGGCGAGTCCGGCTCCGGCAAATCCGTGATCTCGCAGGCGATCATGGGGCTCCTGCCGCGCAATGGCGGCGTCACCGGCGGCGAGATCCTGTTCCGCGATCCCGAAACGCCTGGTTCGTCGGTCGACATCGCGGCGCTGAAGCCCGAGAGCAAGGCGATCCGCGACCTGCGCGGCGGCCGCATCGGGATGATCTTCCAGGAGCCGATGTCCTCGCTCTCGCCGGTCCATACGATCGGCAACCAGATCGAGGAGGCCCTTCAGCTCCATCGGCCGACCGGGAAGGCCGAGGCGCGGGCTCAGATCGAGACGATGCTGAAGCGCGTCGGCTTCAAGGACCCGGCCCGCGCCTACGGGCTCTATTCCTTCGAGCTGTCGGGCGGCCTGCGCCAGCGCGCCATGCTCGCCATGGCGCTGATCTGCCAGCCGGCGCTGCTGATCGCCGACGAGCCGACGACGGCGCTCGACGTGACGATCCAGGCCCAGGTGCTCGACCTGATGCGCGATCTCCAGGCCGAGATGGGCATGGCGATCCTGCTGATCACCCATGACCTCGGCGTCGTCGCCAACATGGCCGACGAGGTGGTGGTGATCTACCACGGCGAGATCATGGAGAGCGGGCCGGTCGAGGACATCTTCCGCCGGCCGCGCCACCCCTATCTCAAGGCCCTGCTCAAGGCCTCGCCGCATTTCGACATGGAGGAGGGCGAGCGGCTGGTCGCCCTGCGCGAGGCGCGCCCGCGTCCGCCCGCCGCGGCGCGTCCACAGAGACCCGCCGCGGCGGCGGACCCGCTGCTCGCCGTCTCGGGCCTGCGCAAGACCTACACCACCGGCTCGCGCAAATTCTTCGGCAAGGGCACGCTCTCGACCGTGGTCGCGGTCGACGACGTCTCCTTCGAGATCAGGCGCGGCGAATGCCTCGGCCTCGTCGGCGAGAGCGGCTGCGGCAAGACCACGGTCAGCAAGATCGTGATGCGGGCCGTGACGCCTGACGCCGGCGAGGTCGTCTTCGACGACGGCCAGAGCCAGGTCGACGTGCTGGCGCTCAAAGGCGAGGATCTGCGCGCCTTCCGGCCCAAGGTGCAGATGATCTTCCAGGATCCGGTCTCGTCGCTCTCGCCGCGCATGACGGTGATGAACATCCTGCGCGAGCCGCTGACGATCCATGGCCGGGGCGAGGGCGCAACCCAGATCGAACGCGTGCGCGCGCTGATGGAGGATGTCGGGCTCGATGCGCGCTTCCTCAACCGCTATCCGCACTCGTTCTCGGGCGGGCAGCGCCAGCGCATCGGCATCGCGCGGGCGCTCGCGCTCGATCCGGAGCTGATCATCTGCGACGAGCCCGTCTCGGCGCTCGACGTCTCGGTGCAGGCGCAGATCCTCAACCTGCTCAAGGACCTGCAGGCCGAGCGCGGGCTGACCTTCCTGTTCATTTCGCACAACCTCGCCGTGGTGAACTACATGGCCGACCGGATCGCGGTGATGGCGAACGGCCGCATCGTCGAGATCGCGCCGAGGCACATGCTGTTCACGCAGCCTTCCCATCCCTACACCAGGGCGCTGCTGAAATCGGTGCCCTTCGCCGATCTCGACCGCAAGCTCGACTTCAAGCTGGCGGCGCCAGGCGGCGCCTCCGACCAGAGCCACTGGGGGCCGGCCTTCCGGCAGGAGCGGGACGGGGCCGCGCTGACGCAGGTCGAACTCGGCGACGGGCATTTCGTGCTGGCCAATCCGGGCATCGACCGGCGGGAGATGGCGTGATGGCGCGGCGCCCGAGATCAGGCGGACTGGCTCCGACGCGTCGCGAGGCGCTGGTTCTCGGTTCGGGCGCGCTGCTCTCCGCCGGCTTGCCGCGGGCCGTCCTCGCGCAGACGCCGAGCCTGATCGACAGCCCTTTCTTCGCGGCGCAGGTCGCGGCCGGAAAGCTGCCGCCCGTGGCGCAGCGCGTGCCGTCCTCGCCGCGTCTGGTGACGGTCGATGGCGAGGGCCGCCAGCCCGGCCGCCATGGCGGCACGATGCGGATGCTGATGGGCGACCAGCGCGACATCCGCATGATCACACTCTACGGCTACAGCCGGCTCGTCGGCTATGACGACAATCTCGACCTCGCGCCCGACATCCTCGACGGCTACGAGGAGGAGGACGGCCGCGTCTTCACGCTCCGGCTCCGGCCCGGCCATCGCTGGTCGGACGGCTCGCCCTTCACCACCGAGGATTTCCGCTACTGGTGGGAGGACGTCGCCAACAACAAGCGGCTTTCGCCGGGGGGGCCGCCGCAGGCGCTGCTCGCCGCCGGCAAGCCGCCCAAGGTCGAAATCCTGTCGCCGACCGAGATCCGCTATCGCTGGGAGGCGCCCAATCCGGTCTTCCTGCCCTCGCTCGCCAATGCGCAGCCGACCTATATCTGCATGCCGTCGGGCTATCTGAAGCAGGTCCACGAGAAATACGCCGACAAGGCGGCGCTGCAGGCGAGGGTCAGGGAAATCCGCGTGCGCGACTGGGGCGCGCTGCACGAGCGTCTGTCGCGGATGTATCGGCCCGAGAACCCCGATCTGCCGACGCTCGATCCGTGGCGCAACACCACGCCGCTGCCGGCCGAGCAGTTCACCTTCCAGCGCAACGCCTATTTCCATCGCATCGACCAGAACGGCCGGCAGCTGCCCTATGTCGACGAGGTCAAACTGACGGTCGGCACGAATTCGCTGGTGCCGGCCAAGGCCGCCGCCGGCGAGGCCGACCTGCAGGCGCGCTATATCCGCTTCGACAACTACACCTTCCTGAAGGACGCATCGAAACGGATGAACTTCGACGTCAGGCTGTGGAAGCGGGCCGAGGGCGCCTGGTTCGCGCTGATGCCGAACCTGAACGCGATCGACCCGGTCTGGCGCGACCTCAACCGCGACGTGCGCTACCGCCGGGCGCTCTCGGCCGCGATCAACCGCAAGGACATCAACAAGGTCATCTTCTTCGGCCTGGCCAAGGAGAGCGGCAACACGGCGCTGCCGGAAAGCCCGCTCTACGATCCCGAACTCGCCAGGATGTGGATGACGGAGGATGCCGCGCTGGCCAACCGGCTGCTCGACGAGATCGGTCTCTCCAGGCGCGATCTCGAGGGCATCAGGCTGCTGCCGGACGGGCGCCGGCTCGAATTCACCGTCGAGACCGCCGGCGAAAGCACCGAGGAGACCGACATCCTCGACCTGATCAAGCAGGATCTGTTCGCGGTCGGCATCAAGATCTATCCGCGCTCGACGCAGCGCGACGTCTTCCGCCGGCGCATCACCGCGGGCCAGACCGTCATGGTCGCCTCGACCGGCATGGACAATGCGCTGGTCGCGGCCGAGATGGAGCCGGACGCGCTGGCGCCGACCACCTCGGCGCAGTTCCAGTGGCCGCGCTGGGGCCAGTTCCACGAGACCGGCGGGCGCGAGGGCGAGGAGCCGGGCGTGCCCGAGGTCAAGGAGCTGATGCGGCTCTACAGCGCCTGGCGGGGCAGCGCGACGCATCAGGAACGCCGGGAGATCTGGCGGCAGATGCTGAAGATCAACGCCGAGCAGCTCTTCACGATCGGCGTCGTCAACGGCACGCTGCAGCCGGTCGTGGTTTCCCGGACGCTGAAGAACGTGCCCGAGAAGGGGCTCTACTCCTTCGAGCCCGGCGCCTTCTTCGGGCGCTACATGCCGGACACATTCTGGTTCGACCAGCCTGCCGGGAAGGTCTGAGTTCAGTGCTGCTGCAATACATCCTCAAGCGCATCCTGGTGATGATCCCGACGCTGCTGGTCACCAGCGCGCTGATCTTCACGGTGATCAACCTGCCCGAGGGCGACTATTTCGAGACGCTCGCCGCCGAGATGCAGGCGCAGGGCGAGAAGGCCGACCTCTCGCGGATCGAGTTCCTGAAGAAGGAGTACGGCTTCGACAAGCCGCCGGTGGAGCGGTACTTCTACTGGGTCGCCGGCCTGCTCAGGGGCGATATGGGCTATTCCTTCGAGTACCAGCGGCCGGTGCGCGAGATCGTCGGCGACAGGCTGCTGCTGACCATGGTGGTGTCGTTCTGCACCATCATCTTCACCTGGATCGTCGCCTTCCCGATCGGCATCTATTCGGCGACGCACCAGTACAGCTGGGGCGATTACGGGCTGACCTTCCTCGGGTTGATCGGGCTCGCCGTGCCGCATTTCCTGCTGGCGCTGGTGTTCCTCTACATGGCCAATGTCTGGTTCGGCACCTCGATCGGCGGACTGGTCGATCCGCAATATCTCAATCAGCCGATGAGCTGGGCCAAGTTCGTCTCCGTGCTGGAGCATCTCTGGATTCCGGTGATCATCATCGGGGCCGGCGGCACGGCCGGGATGATCCGCGCCGTGCGCGCCAACCTGCTCGACGAGCTCCAGAAGCAGTATTACGTCACCGCCCGCGCCAAGGGCCTGCCCCCGGGCAAGGCCCTGCGCAAATACCCGCTGCGGATGTCGCTGAACTTCTTCATCTCCGACATCGGCGACATTCTGCCCTCGATCGTGTCCGGCGCCGAGATCGTCGCGATCGTGCTCTCGCTGCAGACCACCGGGCCGCTGCTGATCCGGGCGCTGCAGAGCCAGGACATGTATCTCGCCGGCTCGTTCCTGATGTTCCTCTCCTTCCTGACCGTGATCGGCGTGCTGATCTCCGACATCGCGCTGGCGATCCTCGATCCGCGCATCAGGCTGCAGGGCGAGGCGACGAAGTGACCAACGCGCTTCCCGCAGACGGCGCGGCCCTGCCGCACACGGCCTCGACCGCGCCCTTCGAGCCGCATGCGGCCGAGAAGATGACGCCCGAGCAGGAGCGGGTCTATCTCGCCTCGCAATGGAAGCTGATGTGGTGGAAGTTCCGCAAGCACCGGCTCGCGGTGATCTCCGGCGTGGTCATCCTGGTGATCTACGCGATGGCCGCCTTCGCCGAGTTCCTCGCGCCCTATCACTACACGACGCGCAACACCGACTTCATCCGCGCGCCGCGGCAGGAGCTGCACTTCTTCCAGGATGGCAGGTTCATCGGGCCGTTCGTCTACCCCTATACGCAGCGCCTCAACATGGAGAACCTGAAGCGCGAATACGATGTCGACACCAGCCGGCCGCAACGCTTGCGCTTCTTCTGCCGGGGCGATTCCTATGAGTTCTGGGGACTTATCCCGGGTAATCTGCGCCTGTTCTGCCCGCCGGAGGGCGGCACGCTCTTCCTCCTCGGATCGGACCGGCTCGGCCGCGACATGCTCTCGCGCATCCTCTATGGCGGGCGTATCTCGCTCTCGATCGGCCTGCTCGGCGTCGGCGTCTCCTTCGTCCTCGGCGTCATCATCGGCGGCATCGCCGGCTATTACGGCGGCAAGGTCGACCTCGTCGTGCAGCGCATCATCGAGATCGTGCAGTCGCTGCCGCATATCCCGCTCTGGCTGGCGCTGGCCGCGATCATGCCGCCATCCTGGAGCCCGCTCCTGGTCTATTTCGGCATCACCGTGATCCTCGGGCTGATGGACTGGACGGGGCTCGCGCGCGCCGTGCGCTCGAAGCTGCTCTCGCTGCGCGAGGAGGACTATGTCGTCGCCGCGCAACTGATGGGGGCCAAGCCCGCCCGCATCATCGGCCTGCATCTCGTGCCGGGCTTCATGAGCCATCTCATCGCCTCGGCGACGATCACGATCCCCAAGACCATTCTCGGCGAGACGGCGCTGAGCTTCCTGGGGCTCGGGCTCAGGCCCCCGATCACGAGCTGGGGCGTGATGCTGAACGAGGCGCAGAACATCAATGTGGTGGCGCTCTATCCCTGGCTGCTCTACCCTTGCGTCCCGGTGATCCTGATCATCCTGGCCTTCAATTTCCTCGGCGACGGCCTGCGCGACGCTGCCGACCCCTATCGCTGACCGCGGCACGCCCGGGACCCGGCACATCCTCTTGCGCATCGCCTTCCATACGCCGCTGAACGCGTTCGACGACGGCCGCATCTCCGGCGACCGGCGCATGGCGCGCCAGCTCATCGCGATCATGGAGGGGCTCGGACATGCGGTCGAGCCGATCCGCGACGGGCGGACCTACAGCCCGGAGCCTGACGCCGAGGCGTTCGCGGCCCAGTGCCTGGCCTCCGAGGAGCGCCTTGAGTCCCTGCTTGCTGGCTGGCGCGAGCGGGGCGGCGCGCCAGAGCTCTGGTTCACCTATCACAGCTACTACAAGGCGCCGGACCTGCTCGGGCCCGCCGTCGCCGCGCGGCTCGGCATCCCCTATGTCGTGGCCGAGGCGAGCGATTCCGAGCGCCGCGCGGGAGGCCGCTGGGCCGCGCAGGTCGCCTGCTCGCGGGCGGGTTTCGGCAAGGCCGCCGTGCATTTCTGCTATACGGACCGGGACCGGCGGGGCGTCGAGCCGTGGTGCGGTCCGACGACGCGGTTCGTCGATCTGCCGCCCTTCATCGAGGCGGCAAGCGGGCCGTCGCCGCGCGCGCGGGACAACGGCCCGCCGCATCTCGTCGCGATCGGGATGATGCGGCCCGGCAACAAGCACGAGAGCTATCTCGCCCTCGCGCAGGCGCTGGCGCTGATCGCGGACCGGCCCTGGCGGCTCAGCCTGTTCGGCGACGGCGCGATGCGGGCCGGAATCGAGGCCGCCTACGCCGGCCTTCCGGCGGGGCGCGTGACCTTCCGCGGCGCGGTCGACCGGGCGGAGGTCGCAGGCGTTCTGGCGCGGGCGGACCTGTTCGTCTGGCCCGGCCTGCGCGAGGCCTACGGGCTGGTCTATCTCGAGGCGCAGGCGGCCGGGCTGCCGGTCGTCGCCTTCGACAGCGGCGGCGTGCCGGCGACGGTGACGCGCGACGTCACGGCCCTGCTCGTGCCGGAAGGCGATGTCGCGGCGTTCGCGCGGGCGCTGGGCGGATTGCTCGACGACAAGGCTCGGCAACACCGCATGGGCGCGGCGGCGAGCCGGTTCGTCGCGCGGGAGCGCGGCATGGACCAGGCCCGCGAGATCGTGGCGCGCGGGCTTGCGCTGGCCGTCGGGAGCGCATCGTGACGGGCGCTTTCCCCTGGCGGCCGCTTCTGGCCGAACTCGACATCTGGCAGACGCGCGGACTCTACGCCGAATTCTGGCTGCGCGACGACGACGCCATCGCGCCGAGCGCGGCGCTGGAGCGGCTGGCGCGGCTCTCCGAGCGCTTCAAGGCCCCGGTGCTGCTGGCGGTCATCCCGATGCCGGCGGAGCCGGCGCTGGCCGCGTTCCAGCGCGCCGCGCCGTCGCTGCTGCCATGCCAGCACGGCGCCTGGCACCGCAGCCATGCCCCGACCGGCCTCAAGAACGCCGAGTTCGGCCCGGGCCGCCAGATCGATGCGGCGCTCGTCGAGATCGCCGAGGGCAAGGCGCGTCTGGAGGCGCTGTTCGGTCCGGCCGCGCCGCCGGTCTTCGTGCCGCCGTGGAACCGGATCGACCCCGCCATCGCGATGCGCCTGCCGGAACTCGGCCTTGCCGGCCTGTCCTGCTTTCGCGGTTTCGCGCTCGGCCCCGGTGGCGGCCCCGTCGTCGCCAACACCCATCTCGACATCATGGACTGGCATGGCGGCCGCGTCGGGCGCGACGCGGCCAGCCTCGCGAGCGAGATGGCGCGGCATCTGGCGGCGCATCGCGCGACGGCGGCGCGCTCCGAAGCCGTCTTCGGCCTGCTGCTGCACCATCGCGACCATGACGAGGCGGCCTGGACCGGAATCGAGGCGCTGCTCGCGCTGGTTGCCGATCATCCGGCGTCTCGCCTGATCGATCCGCGCCGGTTGTTTTCGGGCGGAAAGGCGGCCTAGAATGGCGGCAGGGCGCTTGGGGGAGCGTCGGCCATCTGGTGCGCCGCACTTGGATCAAGGCGTCAGGGGCGCTATGGTCGGCGGCGAGTTTCAGGTGCGTTCGTCCTCCCCGCGAGGTCGTCTGGCCTTATCCCGCGGAGGACGGCGCGCCCATGCCGCATAACGTCATCGATCTGGTCGGCGCGGAGCGCGCGGCCCGCGGCCCGCATGCGCCGCGCGTGCTGATCTACAGCCACGACACCTTCGGGCTCGGGCATATCCGGCGCTGCCGCGCCATCGCCAATTCGCTGGTTGCGACCTTCCCTCATATATCAGTGATCATCGTCTCGGGCTCGTCGGTGATCTCGAGCTTCCAGTTCGGCGACGGCGTCGACTATGTCCGCATCCCCGGCGTCGAGAAGCAGAGCGACGGCCGCTACGGCCCGCACCATCTCAATCTCGACCTGACCGACACGATCCGGCTGCGCACCGACATCATCAAGCAGTTGGTGCTGTCCTTCGATCCCGACGTGGTGATCGTCGACAAGGAGCCGGTCGGCCTGCGCGGCGAATTGCTGCCCGCGCTCGACATCCTGCGCCGGCGCGGCGCGCGCATCGTGCTCGGCCTGCGCGACGTGCTCGACGAGCCGGCCAAGCTGCACGAGGAATGGCGCCAGAGCGGCGCGCTCGACGCGCTCCCGGTCTATGACGACATCCTGGTCTACGGGCTGGAGAGCGTCTACCAGCCGCTGGCCGGCCTTCCGAACCCGCAATCCTTCGCCGACAAGGTGCGCTACACCGGCTACCTCAAGCGCGCCGTGCCGAGCCCGATGCCGCCGAGCCGCCACCCGCGCATCACCAAGGGGCCGTTCATCCTGGTCACGCCGGGCGGCGGCGGCGACGGGGCCGGCGTGATCGACTGGGTGATCTCGGCCTACGAGGCCGATCCGACGATCGAACTGCCGGCGCTGATCGTGTTCGGGCCGTTCATGTCGCGCGAACGGCGCAAGGAGTTCTCCGAGCGCATCGCGCGGATCGCCAAGCTGGAGAGCCTCGGCTTCGAGCCCCGGCTCGAACTGCTGATGAACCGCGCCCACTGCGTCGTCGCCATGGGCGGCTACAACACGTTTTGCGAGATCCTCTCCTTCGACAAGCCGGCGCTGATCGTGCCGCGCGTCAAGCCGCGCCTCGAGCAGGCGATCCGGGCCGAGCGCGCCGACGAGCTCCGGCTGATCGACGTGCTGCACGATCCCGTCCAGAACGGCGAGGGCGCGCGCGACCCGCTGGTGATGGCGGCCGCCCTGCGCCGCCTGCCCAAGCGGCTGCCGCCGTCGCAGGCCTTCCTGCCGAGCCTGCTCGACGGCCTGCCGGCGATCGGCCGCGCGCTCGCCGACGATCTCTCCATGCCGATCCGCGGCCGGGCGCTGGCGCAGAATGCGGCGGCGGTGAGCTGAGCGGCGCAACCTGCGCGCGTCATGGACAAGCCGCCACGAAGTTCGCAACATATCAGGCGAACCAGATGAGGTCCGCGGCGATGCGGACGAGCCGGGACGACCGCGATGACCATGCTCCACCTGAAGAACTTCGCCCTGCTCGAGCCCGATTTCGGCGAGCTGCGCCGGGGCTACGAGCTTCTGGTCGAGGGCGAGACCATTCGCGAGCTCTCGGAGACGCCGGTCAAGGCGGGCAAGGCCGATGTGATCGATTGCGGCGGACGCACGCTGATGCCCGGCCTGATCGACAGCCATGTCCATGTCTTCCTCTCGGAGGTCTACATCCGCGCCATGGAGAGCATGCCGCTCACGCTGATGACCGCGCGCGCGGTGCGGCTGATGAAGGGCATGATCGACCGCGGCTTCACCTCGGTGCGCGACACCGGCGGGGCCGACTGGGGCATCAAGGAGGCGGTCGAGAAGGGCGATGTCGCGGGGCCGCGCCTGTTCATCGCCGGCGCCGCGATTGGCCCGACCGGCGGCCACAGCGATCCGCGCCGGCGCACCGATTTCGGCGCGCGCTGCCATTGCTGCAACGCCATGGCCTATACGATGAACGTCTCGGACGGGGTATCCTCGGTGAAGAAGTCGGTGCGCGAGCAGATGCGGCTCGGCGCCGACCACATCAAGATCATGATGTCGGGCGGCGTCGCCTCGCCCTACGACCCGCTCGATTCGATGCAGTTCAGCGTCGACGAGGTGCAGGCGGCGGTGGAGGAGGCCAAGGCCTTCGGCCGCTATGTCTGCGCCCATGCCTATACGCCCGAGGCGATCACGCGCGCCGCGCAATGCGGCGTGCGCGCGATCGAGCACGGCAACCTGATCGACGACGCCTCGGCCAGGCTGATGGCGCAGAACAACATGTTCCTGACCGCCAACCTCGTCGCCTATCACGCGATGAAGGAGCGCGCCGCGGAGTTCGGCATGACCGGCGAGATGCTGGCCAAGAACGACCTCGTCATCGATGGCGGCCTGCGCTCGCTGGAGATCTGCAAGCGCGCCGGCGTGCCCGTCGCCTATGGCTCCGACCTGCTCGGCCAGCTCCAGGTCGAGCAGTCGCGCGAATTCCTGCTGCGCCGCGAGGTCTTGTCGCCGATCGAGATCATCCGCTCGGCGACGACCGTCGGCGCGCAGCTCCTGCGTATGGAGGGCCGGCTTGGCACGCTGCGCGCCGGGGCCTTCGCCGACATGATCCTGGTCGATGGCGACCCGCTCAAGGACCTCGGCCTGTTCCAGGAGCAGGGCCGGCATCTCAGCCTGATCATGAAGGGCGGGGCGCTCCACAAGACGACGCTGCAGTGAGGGTCGGCCAGCTCGGCCGCCGGCGGATAGGCGGAAACGATGCCGGGACAGACAGGACCAATCTTGACTGTCTTCGAGTGGAGCCGCAGCGTGTCGCCGGTTTTTTGGCGAGGGGCGGAGACTGGAGCGATGAAGCGTCGGCAGCGCCTGTCGCGGGCAAGGCAGCGTCGCGGAGGCCGCGCGTGAGCGCGCCCAACCCGAGCCTCGGCCGGCTCGCGCTCAACGGCGCGGCGGGACTGGGCCTGCTCTACATCCTGATGCCGCTGATCTTCGTGATCTGGCTCGCCTTCTTCCGGCAGGAGATCCCGTCCTTCCCGCCGGAGGGCTACTCGCTGAAATGGTTCACGGCCGCGGCCAACACCAAGGCCTTCATCGACGGCTTCGTGCTCAGCCTCCAGGTCGGCGTCGCGGCGACGCTGGCCGGGCTCCTGCTCGGCGTGCCGGCGGCTCTCGCCCTGGTGCGGCACCGCATCGTGCTCGGCGCGGGCGTCAACACGCTCCTGCTGCTGCCGCTGGTGATGCCCGGCATCGTGCTCGGCACCGCGCTCTACGTCTTCCAGATCGAGACCGAGATCGCCACGGGCCTGCCCGTCCTCGGCTCGCTCGGCGGGCTCGTCGCGGCCCATACGCTGGTCGTGGTGCCCTGGGTGGTGAGGCTCGTCACGGCGAGCCTCGTCGGCTTCGACAGGACGATCGAGGAGGCGGCGCAGAACCTCGGCGCAGGGCCTTTCACCACCTTCTGGCGCGTCACCTTGCCGAGCATCAGGCCCGGCCTCGTCGCCGGCGGGCTGTTCGGCTTCGTCACCTCCTTCGGCAATCTCGAGATGAGCCTGTTCCTGGTCGGGCCGGGCCGGACAACGCTGCCGATCGCGATCCTGCAATATCTCGAATGGAAGATCGATCCGACGGTGGCGGCCGCCTCCGTGATCCAGATCGGCCTGATCGCGGCGGCGATGATCGTCACCGACCGTTACGTGAAACTGAGTCGGGTAGTCTGAGAACGATGGCGCGTCTGGCGATCGAGCATCTGCGCAAGACCTATGGCGACCTCACCGTGGTCGACGACGTCACCATCGACATCGCCGAGGGCGAATTCCTGGTGCTGCTCGGCCCGTCGGGCTGCGGCAAGACCACGACCTTGCGCATGGTCGCGGGCTTCGTGCCGCCGAGCGCGGGCAGGATCGCGATCGGCGCGCGCGACGTCACGGCGCTGCCGCCCTGGAAGCGCAATTGCGGGCTCGTCTTCCAGAGCTATGCGCTGTTCCCGCACATGACGGTGGCCGAGAACGTCGCCTTCGGGCTGGAGATGCGCAAGATTTCGCAGGCCGATCGCGGCCCGCGTGTGGCCGAGGCGCTGCGGCTCGTCCAGCTCACCGGCTTCGACGCGCGCTATCCGCGCCAGCTCTCCGGCGGCCAGCAGCAGCGCGTGGCGCTGGCGCGGGCGCTGGCGATGGAGCCCGATGTGCTGCTGCTCGACGAGCCGCTCTCCAATCTCGACGCCAAGCTCAGGCAGGAGGTCCGGGTCGAGATCCGCGAACTCCAGCGCAAGCTCGGCCTGACCACGATCATGGTGACGCATGACCAGGAGGAGGCCCTGACCATGGCCGACCGCCTCGTCGTCATGGAAAAGGGGCAGGTCCGGCAGATCGGCAGCCAGCGCGAGCTCTACGAGAAGCCGGCCGACCGTTTCGTCGCCGGCTTCATCGGCCGCAGCGCCTTCCTCGACGGCGAGAGCTCCGAGCCCGGCCGCTTCCGCACGCAGGGCGGCCTCGACATCGCCAGCGCGGCGGCGACAGGCAAGGGCGCGGCGACGCTGGCGCTCAGGCCAGAGCGGATCGCGGTCGGGGCCGAAGCCGAGGGCCTGCCGAACCATTTCGCGGCGAGGGTGGAGCACGCCGCCTATCTCGGCGCGCTGCTCGACATCCATGTCAGCCTGTCCGAGCATGACCGCATGCTGCTGCAGATCCCGAACCGGCAAGGCCTGGCCGAGCCGCAGCCGGGCGACACCATCACGATAGGCTGGGCGCAAGATGCCGGGCTCGTCTATCCGCGCGAGGCCTGAGCTCTCGATCCGGCATCCAAAACAGGGGATATCATCATGACGATCATTCACAGGCGCGATCTTCTGAAAGGGGCCGCCGCCACGGCGCTGCTCCCGGCGCTCGGCTCGCAGGTCTGGGCGCAGTCCGGCGGCAAGGTCGTGGTCGGCACCTGGGGCGGCGACTATGCCCGGCTGCTGACCAAGAACATCGACGATCCGATCCTCAAGCCCAAGGGCATCGAGATCGTCCAGGACCAGGCCGGCGATGCGCCGCGCCGCGCCAAGATGACGGCCGAGCGGCGTCTGCCGCGCGGCACCGTCGACGTGCAGGGGTTGTCGGCCGCCAACATGTTCGAGATGAACGAAGCCGGCGTGCTGGAGCAGATCGACTATTCGAAGATCCCCAACGCCAAGAACCTGATTCCGGCGATGAAATATCCCTACGGGATCGGGCACATCTATTCCGGAAACGTGGTGATCTACAATCCGAAGATCATCTCGCCCGCGCCGACCGGCTTCAAGGACTGGCTCGACCCGAAATGGGGCTCGAAGATCGGCTTCATCGACATCCAGTACCAGTCGATCTTCATCGCCGCCTCCATGGCCGCGACCGGCGGCAAGGACATGAACGACCTCGACAAGGCCAAGCAGGTGCTGTTGGCGGTCAAGGCCGCCGGCGCGCGCGTCTATCCGACCAACGAGGCCTTCGCCCAGGCGATGAAGAACGAGGAGATCGGCATCAGCGCGATCTGGAAGGCGCGCGTCGTGCAGTGGCAGAACGCCGGCATCCCCTGCGAGGCGGTCTCGCCGGTCGAGGGCATCCCGGCCTATGTCTCGGGCTTCGTGATCGCCAAGAACGCGCCCAACAAGGAGAACGCCTACGCCTATATGGACGCCATGCTGGCCAAGGCGCCGCAGGAGGCCTTCGCCGTCGACATGGGCTATAACGGCACCGTCACCGGCCTCAACGTCGATCCGGCGCTGCAGAAGCGCATCGGCTTCACCGCCGAGGAGGAGAAGCAGCTCAGGGATCTCGACTACGCCTTCCTCGCCAAGAACGATTCGGCGATGAAGGAGTGGTGGGACAAGGTCTTCAAGGCCTGACATGGCCCGTCCGTCCGACCATCGCTGCCGCCTGACGCGGCTTTCCGCGGTTCCGGTGCTCACGGACTTTAGTCCGCTCCGCTCCGGTTCTCGAAAGCCGCGCCATTCGGCGCACCCTGGCGGAGGGTCGAACCATGTCGGTTCCGTGAGCCGGGAGTCTTCGCCATGAGCGCGACCGCTCCCGAGGCGGTCGCCGGCGCGCGCGCCGGCCTGGCCTCCGCTCTCGTCGCGCCGGCGACGCTGTTCGTCGCGATCGGCCTGATCGGGCCGATCGCGATCCTGTTCCGCTATTCGCTCAATCAGTTCATCCCCGGCCAGTTCATGGTCGACGGGCTCACGATCGAGAACTACGTCAAGTTCTTTACCGACTCCTATTACATCAACGTGCTGCTGCGCACGGTGCGCGTCGCGGTGATCTGCACGCTGATCTGCCTGATCCTCGGCTTCCCGCTCGCCTATGTGCTGGCGCGCATGCAGAGCCGCTTCAAGAATCTCCTGATCATGCTGGTGATCCTGCCGCTCTTCGTCGGCAATGCCGTCCGGGCCGCCGGCTGGATGACGGCCTTCGGCAATCGCGGCGCCTTCAACGCCTCGCTGACGGGCCTGGGCCTGATCGACCGGCCGATCGAGATCATGTTCACCGAGAACGCCGTGCTGATCGGCATCATCGCGGTCAACCTGCCCTTCATGGTGCTGACGCTGCAGAGCGTGATCGAGGGCATTCCGCGCCATGTCGAGGAGGCCGCCTTCAGCCTCGGCGCCGATCCGGCCGCGATGTTCCGGCGCGTGCTCTGGCCGCTGGCCCTGCCCGGCATCCTCGCCGGCACGATCCTCACCTTCATCCTGGCGATGAACGCCTACGCCACGCCGGTGCTGCTCGGCGGGCCGAAATTCCAGATGATGGGGCCGCTGGTCTACGGTCAGTTCGCCCAGCAGAACAACTGGCCTTTCGGCGGGGCGATCTCCTTCATCCTGATGACGGCGACGATCGTGCTCACCGTCGCGGCCCATCTCGTCGTGCAGAGGCGCTATCGCTGAGCGCCCCTCCCCTCCACTCGCCGCGGAACGGACGCCGCGCCGGATGGCGCTGGCCAAGCACCGTGGCGCGCTCTATGTGGACGACATGACACTCTCCAACTCCCTGGTTCCCGTCGCGGTCGGCGCGGTCGCCGTCGTGCTGCTGCTCGGCCTGTTCAACATGCTGCGCGGCGGCAGCCCGAGCACCTCGCAAAATCTGATGCGCCTGCGCGTCATCCTGCAATTCGTCGCCATCCTGGTGATCATGGGGGTGCTGTGGTGGCGCGGTGGTTGACCCGGCAACGATTCCATGCGGACCGATGACCTATCGTAAACCCTTGAAATTGCGTGGATAGAATCGACGCAGCAAAACAGGGTCGGCGCATTTGCCGCAATCGCGCCATAATCTCGTCACGAGTCTATGTCGATTGCTAACGACCGTTCCGCCGACAACAAGAAGACCAAGCCGCCATGGTTCGCGTCGCGTCGCTGCTCTTGACCGGATGCCTGGCCGCCTCGCCCGTGCTGGCGCAGTCGCAGGCTCTCCCGCCAAGCGCCTCGAGCTTCGCACCGGCGACCGAGACGCCGCTCCCGTCCTGGGAGGCGAGACTAGGCCTCGCCGCCGCCAATCCCGGCGGGCGCGAAAGCGGACTTCTGAATTTCAGCGGCGAGATCGTGACGCCGCGCGCGCTCACCCTCGACGACCGTCTCGCCAGCGCCTTCGTGCCGCGCTTCCACATCGGCTCCAGCGCCAATTTCAACGGGACGCGCTACGCCTATGCCGGCGCGACCTGGACTGTCGACCTGTCGAAGACGGTGTTCGTCGAGGCCAGCCTGGGGGCGGCGGTCAATGACGGCAAGACCGGCGCGGTCATCCCCGAGAACCGCCTGAACGTCGGCTGCAATGGCGGCTCTCGCGAGGCGGCGGCGCTCGGCGTGCGCCTCAGCGACCGCTGGAGCCTGGTCGCGACTCTGGAGCGTTTTTCCGCGACGGGCTGTTCCGACCGCGGCAATCCGCGCGGACCGGCGAATATCGGCGCGCGGCTCGGCTATACCTTCTGAGATAGCGGCTCTTCCGTCGCGACCTCGCCGCGCTATAAGGCGGGGATGGTCAAGCTCAACAAGATCTACACCCGCACCGGCGACGACGGCACGACCGGGCTCGCCACCGGCCCGCGCCGGGCAAAATTCGACCTGCGCGTCGCGGCCTACGGCACGGTCGACGAGACCAATGCCTGCATCGGCATCGCGCGCCTGCATGCCGCTGTCGAGGATGCGGCGCTCGACGCCATGCTGTTGCGCATCAGCAACGACCTGTTCGACCTCGGCGCCGATCTCTCGACGCCCGACACCGGCGAGCCGCCAGCCCACGAGCCGCTGCGGATCGTCCAGGCGCAGGTCGACCGCATCGAGGCCGAGATCGACCAGCTCAATGCCTCGCTCTCACCCTTGCGCTCCTTCGTGCTGCCCGGCGGCACGCCGGCGGCGACGCATCTGCATCTCGCGCGCACGGTCTCGCGCCGGGCCGAGCGGCTGATGGTCGAGCTCGCGCGGACGGACGGCGAACGCGTCGGACAGCCGGCGCTGAAATACGTCAACCGGCTCTCGGATTTCCTCTTCGTCGCGTCACGCTTCCTCAACGCCAGGGCGCAGGGCGACGTGCTCTGGGCGCCGGGCCAGAACCGCTAGGAACCTTTCGATGTTCGTGCCGCTGCATGACGGGGTTCCGCTGCGTTTCATGCGCGCGCCCTACGTCACCTACGGGCTGGTCAGCCTGTGCGTCGCGCTGTTCCTGCTGGTGGCGCCGCTGCGCGGCGAGGCCGGCCGGATCGCGATCGCGGCGGGCTTCGGCATGATCCCGTCCGTTCTGTTCGGCCAAGCCGCATTGCCGCCGGAACTGGTCCAGGCTCCGGCCTGGGCGACGCTCTTCACCAATGTGCTGCTGCATGCGAGCTTCGCGCATCTGATCGGCAACATGCTGTTCCTCTGGGTCTTCGGCGACAATGTCGAGGATGCGATGGGGCATTGGCGCTTTCTCGCCTTCTTCTTCATCTGCGGGCTTGCCGGTTCGCTGGCGCATGCGCTGATGCAGCCGGGCTCGGAGCAGCCGCTGATCGGGGCGTCGGGCGCGATCTCGGGCGTGATCGCGTCCTATCTGATGCTCTATCCGCGGGTCCGGATCTGGGGTCTCGCCTTCAAATGGATCCCGCTGCGCATCCCGGCGATGTATGCGCTGACCGGCTGGATCCTGTTCCAGATCTTCTCCGCCTTCGTCGATCCCAAGGGCAATGTCGGCTGGTGGGCGCATCTCGGCGGGCTCGGCGCAGGCGCCGCGCTGACGCCGATCTTCATTCATCGCGGCGTCGCGCTGTTCGGGCGCGCGGCGCGCGGGTGAGAGCGCGGACGAGCTTTGCGGGCGCCCTCCCGCCCGCGACCTTCGCGGCGTTGACAAGCGCAAACGGGCGTCGCTACGGTCCGTCCGCATTCCAGCCGAGAGCCGCGATGCCGTCATCCCGCCGCGAGGCGCGGCGCGGCCCGGGGCGCATCTCTCCTGAACGGTGACGTGACGATGAAGATCCTGGTGCCCGTCAAGCGGGTGGTCGACTACAACGTGAAGATCCGTGTCAAGGCGGACGGCTCCGGCGTCGAGCTCGCCAACGTCAAGATGTCGATGAACCCCTTCGACGAGATCGCGGTCGAGGAGGCGCTGCGCCTGCGCGAGGCCGGCAAGGCGACCGAGGTGGTCGTGGTCTCGATCGGCCCGCAACAAGCGGCCGAGACGATCCGCACCGGGCTCGCCATGGGCGCCGACCGCGGCGTCCTGGTCAAGGTCGACGGCACGGTCGAGCCGCTCGCCGTCGCCAAGCTTCTGCAGAAGCTGGTCGAGCAGGAGAGCCCGAACCTCGTCATCCTCGGCAAGCAGGCGATCGACGACGACTGCAACCAGACCGGCCAGATGCTGGCCGCGCTGCTGGGCTGGCCGCAGGGCACCTTCGCCTCGAAGGTCGCGCTTTCGGATTCGAGCGTCGACGTCACCCGCGAGGTCGATGGCGGCCTTCAGACGGTGACGCTGAAGCTGCCGGCGATCATCACCACGGACCTTCGCCTGAACGAGCCGCGCTACGCCTCGCTGCCCAACATCATGAAGGCCAAGAAGAAGCCGCTCGACGAGACCTCGACCGACGCGCTCGGCGTCGACATCGCGCCGCGGCTCAAGGTGCTGAAGACGACCGAGCCCGCCGGCCGCTCCGCCGGCGTCAAGGTCGGCTCGCCCGCCGAACTGGTTTCCAAGCTCAAGACCGCCGGGGTGATCTGACATGGCCACGCTGCTGATCGCCGAACACGACAACGCAACCGTCAAGGACGCGACCAACAAGGCCCTGACCGCGGCCAGGGAACTGGGCGCTCCCGTCCACATCCTCGTCGCGGGCGAGGGCGCCAGGGCCGCCGCCGAGGCGTGCGCCAAGCTCGACGGCGTCGAGAAGGTGCTGCTGGCCGATGCCGCGATCTACGGCCACAACCTCGCCGAGCCGCTGGCGGCGCTGGTCGCCAAGCTGGCCGAGGGCTACGACGCCATCGTCGCGCCCTCGACCACGACCGGCAAGAACGTGCTGCCGCGCGTCGCGGCCCTGCTCGACGTGATGCAGGTCTCCGACGTGATGAAGGTGGTCTCGCCCGACACCTTCGAGCGCCCGGTCTATGCCGGCAACGCCATCCAGACCGTGCAGTCGTCGGAGGCCAAGAAGCTGCTGACGATCCGCACCGCCTCCTTCCAGGCGACGGGCGAGGGCGGCCAGGCTTCGGTGGAGACGGTCTCCGCCGGCGAGGATCCCGGCCTCTCGAGCTTCAAGGGCGAGGAGGTCGCCAAGTCCGACCGGCCGGAGCTCGCCTCGGCCAAGATCATCGTCTCGGGCGGCCGCGCGCTCGCCTCGGCCGAGAACTTCGGCAAGGTGATCGAGCCCGTCGCCGACAGGCTCGGGGCCGCCATGGGCGCCTCGCGCGCGGCTGTCGACGCCGGCTATGCCCCGAACGACTGGCAGGTCGGCCAGACCGGCAAGGTCGTGGCGCCGGACCTGTATGTCGCCGTCGGCATCTCGGGCGCGATCCAGCATCTCGCCGGCATGAAGGATTCCAAGGTCATCGTCGCGATCAACAAGGACGAGGAAGCGCCGATCTTCCAGATCGCCGATTACGGCCTCGTCGGCGACCTGTTCACGATCATGCCGGAATTCGCCGCCGAACTCGGCAAGATCGGCAAGTAGGCCGCCGGCCTCGACGCATAACGACCGGGCTGCCGTGCAAGGCGGCCCGCATCGTTTCCGGCGGACGGAGGCGATGACACCAAAAATGGATCAGACCATGTCGGACCAGGCGATCAGGACGATCGGCATCATCGGCGCGGGCCAGATGGGCAACGGCATCGCCCATGTCGCGGCGGTGGCGGGCTTCGATGTCCGGCTGCACGACCTCGTCGAGGAGCGGATCAACACGGCATTGGCGACGATCGACGGCAACATGGCCCGCCAGGTCGCCAAGGGCGCGATCGGTGACGAGATCCGCCGCGACGCGATGGGCAAGATCGTCGCCGCGCCAAAGCTCGAGGGCCTCGGCGATTGCGACCTGATCATCGAGGCCGCGACCGAGAGCGAGGAGACCAAGCGCAAGATCTTCACCGCCGTCTGCCAGCACATCAAGCCCGAGACGATGCTGGCCTCGAACACCTCCTCGATCTCGATCACGCGTCTGGCGGCGGCGACCGACCGGCCCGAGCGCTTCATCGGCATCCATTTCATGAACCCGGTGCCGCTGATGCAGCTCGTCGAGCTGATTCGCGGCATCGCCACAGACGACCAGACCTTCGAGCTCGCCAAGGAGTTCGTCGGCAAGCTGCACAAGACCGTCTCGGTCTCGGAGGATTTCCCGGCCTTCATCGTCAACCGCATCCTGCTGCCGATGATCAACGAGGCGGTCTACACGCTCTACGAGGGCGTCGGTTCGGTCGAGGCGATCGACACCGCGATGAAGCTCGGCGCGAACCACCCGATGGGCCCGCTCCAGCTCGCCGACTTCATCGGCCTCGATACCTGCCTGTCGGTGATGCAGGTGCTGCACGACGGGCTGGCCGACTCCAAATACCGGCCCTGCCCGCTGCTGGTGAAATATGTCGAGGCCGGCTGGCTCGGCCGCAAGACCAAGCGCGGCTTCTACGATTATCGCGGCGAGAAGCCGGTTCCGACGCGGTAGGCGCATCCTTCACCGTCATGCTCGGCCTTGTGCCGGGCATCCATGTCTTGGGCATAGGGCCCGGCGACGGAAGACGTGGATGGTCGGGACAAGCCCGACCATGACGGGATGAGTCGCAAAGCCCTGAGTCGGGTTCCTCGCTGCCCCGCCATGCCACGACGTCGCGTCCCCTTCACATTCCCGTCGTCTCGCGCTTACATTGATCCCATGCGGGATTCGTCCCGCGTGCTGAAGCGGAGGTGCGGCGGGTTTGACGGCGCATGTGATGCATCCGATGGCGTCGCCGGATGGTTGTCCGGCGCTCGTGCTCAATGCCGATTTTCGGCCGCTGAGCTATTATCCGCTCTCGCTGTGGAGCTGGCAGGACGCGATCAAGGCGGTCTTCATGGATCGCGTCAACATCGTCTCCGAATACGACACGGTCGTCCGGAGCCCGAGCTTCAACATGAAGCTGCCTTCGGTCGTCTCGCTGAAGACCTATATCAAGCCCTCGCGGACGCCGGCCTTCACCCGGTTCAACGTCTTCCTGCGCGACCGCTTCTCGTGCCAGTACTGCACCTCGCGCGAGGACCTGACCTTCGACCACGTCATTCCGCGCTCGAAGGGCGGCCTGACCACCTGGGAGAACGTCGTCGCCGCCTGCTCGCCCTGCAATCTGCGCAAGGGCGACAAGATGCCGGCGGCGGTCGACATGTTCCCGATGCAGAAGGCCTACGCGCCGACGGTCAACGACCTGCACCGCAACGGCAAGCTGTTCCCGCCGAACTACCTGCATGAGAGCTGGCTCGACTATCTCTACTGGGATTCCGAGCTGGAGCCGTAAGCCGGCTTGACGCCCCCGCCAGAGATGGTTTTTCTCCGCCTGACTGCGCCGGGTCCTTCCGGCCGCAAGCCTGGACCCGATCATGACCGCACTCGACCAATGGCTCGCCCGCAACCATGCCGATCTCACCGCGATCCGGCGCGACATCCATGCCCATCCCGAGCTCGGGCTGGAGGAGCATCGCACGGCGGCGCTCGTCGCCGCGAAGCTGAGGGGGTGGGGCGTCGAGGTCACCGAGGGGGTCGGCGGCACCGGCGTCGTCGGGGTCATCCGGGGTCGGGGCACGGGCCAGCGCGCCATCGGACTGCGCGCCGACATGGACTGCCTGGCGCTGGAGGAGCAGACCGGCCTGCCCCATGCCTCGACCGTTCCGGGAAGGATGCATGCCTGCGGTCATGACGGCCACACCACCATGCTGCTGGGGGCGGCCGGCTATCTCGCCGCCAATCCCGGTTTTGGCGGCACGGTCACCCTGATCTTCCAGCCGGCGGAGGAGGGGCGCGGCGGTGCGCTCGCCATGCTGCGCGACGGGCTGTTTGAGCGCTTCCCCTGCGACGCGATCTACGGGCTGCACAATTCGCCGGGCATGCCGGCCGGGCAGTTCGGGACCTGCGTCGGGCCGATGCTGGCGGCGGCCGACAGCTGGAGCGTGCTGTTCAAGGGCGTCGGCGGGCATGGCGGCTCGCAGCCGCATCTCTCGACCGACATCACCTATGCGCAGGCGCATTTCGTGCTCGGCCTGCAGGGCATCGTCGGGCGCAACGTCGCGCCGCTCGACACCGCCGTGATCAGCGTCGGCTATATCCATGCCGGCTCGACCGAGGCCTCCAACGTGGTGCCGTCGGAACTCGCCATCGGCGGCACGGCGCGCAGCTATTCGGTCGAGGTCCGCCAGCTGTTCGAGCGCCGGATCGCGGCCTTGGCCGAGGCGACGGCGCAGGCCTGGGGCTGCACGGCCGAGTTCGTCTACCGGCGCGGCCCGAGCGCCCTGTTGAACCAGCCCGAACAGGTCCAGGTCGCGGTCGCGGCGGCGTCGGGCGCGGTCGGCGCGGCCTCCGTCAACAGTGCGCTCAGGCCGACCACGGGCGGCGAGGATTTCGCCGAGATGATGCAGGTCGTGCCCGGCGCCTTCATGCGCATCGGCAACGGGGTCAGGCCGGGCGGCTCCTTCGACGGCCTGCACACGCCGCGCTACGACTTCAACGACGCAATCATCCCCGACGGCGTGCGCTACTGGGTCGGGCTCGTCGAGCAGGAACTCGGCCAGGGCTGGCAGGACCGGGCGGCCGCCTGAGTTCTCAGGCGCGGCGGGTCCTGATCAGGCCGGCCAGCGCCAGAACGAACAGCGCCAGCGAGGCAAGCGCGTTCCAGCCGGCGAGAGACAGGCCGAGGAAGCGCCAGGCGGCCTCGGTGCAGGCGACGACGCGCGTCGTCTGCAACTGCTTCATGAAGTCCTGCACGCCTGCCGCGACCGGCGCGGCCGCGCCGCCGCAATCGTTGGGTCCGGCAAACCAGCCCCATTCGACGCCGGAGTGATAGACGCCGAGCCCTGTGCTCCAGAGCATGAGGCCGGCCAGACCGAGCAGCGCCAGCCCCTGCAACCGCGACGATCGCGCCAGCACGAGCCCTGCGACGCCCAGCCCGATCGCGGCATAATGCGGCAGGCGCTGTTCGAGGCAGAGCTTGCAGGGCGCCAGGCCCCAGACCAGCTCGAAGAACCATGCGCCGGCGATCAGCGCGAGGCAGCCGAGCCCGATCAGCAGGATGATGCGCCTTGGCGTCGGCGCGGAGACGGCTTTGCTGGCGGGAAAGGTCGAGGCGGTCACGGGCTTGCTCGGCGATTGGCGTCCGGATCGACTTTGTGACCGGAGTTGCGGCGAAATGATAGCGGGATCGATGCGCCGCGACACGGGCGCGACAGGGCCTTGCCCGCGATTGACCCGCCCTGCTCCTTCGCTATAGTCCCGGCCGCCCGCAAGGGGCCCCTGTGGCGGAATTGGTAGACGCGCTCGACTCAAAATCGAGTTCCGCAAGGAGTGCTGGTTCGATTCCGGCCAGGGGCACCATTCCGCCGTCCGGTTCGCGCGTCGGATCAGTCGGCGGTTCGCTACGGGCGCCTGCGCGCCAGCCAAGCCCGAAACCTCGCCCACTGCTCCGCGCTCCAGACCGTGAAGCGGGCCACCGGGCGGCGCAGGAACGGGATGTCGGCCGCGAGCAGCAGCAGGCCGAGCGGGATCATCCAGACGCCGAGGCCGGGCAGGATCGCGAAGACCCCGCCGATCATCAGCAGGATGCCGACGGGGATGCGGACCAGTCGCGAGCGCGGATGACGCAGCCAGCGCAGGCCGGAGCCGAGCCAGGACGGGATTTCCTGCTCGAAGCGCCGGAACGCCTGCCGCAATTCCTGCCGTCCGTCGCTCATGTCGATGTGCCCCCTGCAGCGCTCAACGCATCACGGGCCGCTCCGTTCGCCCTGTCCATTTCCCGGCGCTTGCATGACGCGGCGGCCTCGGCCAATTCTGGCTCGGCCAGGTCTGGCTGGGCCAAGTCTGGCTGGGCCAGGCCTGGCTGAGCCAGGCCCGAGCAAACCGGGGCTGGCTCGGAACGCTTTTCGCTGCCCCGTACCGCCATACAACCCAACCCGGCTTTCGACCTTGCGCATCCTCCTGATCAATCCCAACACCATGCCCACGATGACCGATCTGGTCGTCCGGGTCGTCACGCCGCATCTGCCGCCCGAGGCCGTGCTCGTGCCCGTCACCGGCCGGTTCGGGGCGCGGTACATCGCCAGCCGGGCGGCGGCGGCGATCGCGGGCCATGCCGCGCTCGATGCCTTCGCCGAGCATGGCGCGGGTTGCGAGGCGGTCTATCTCGCCTGTTTCGGCGATCCCGGCCTGTTCGCGCTGAAGGAATTGGCCGGCGTGCCGGTGATCGGGCTGGCGGAGGCGAGCTGCAAGGCCGCGGCGCGGGAGTCCGGGCGCTTTTCGATCGTCACCGGCGGCGAGCGCTGGGGGCCGATGCTGCGCGAGTTCGTGGCGACGCTGGGTCTCGGGGACAGCCTCGTCGCCGTCGAGACGGTCGCGCCCAGCGGCGCCGACATCGCAGCCGATCCCGATGGCTCGATCGCGCTGCTGGCGCAAGCCTGCCGCCTGACCGCCGAGCGCGACGGCGCGCGGGCCGTCATCCTCGGCGGCGCGGGGCTCGCGGGGCTGGCGGGGCGCGTCCAGCCGCATGTCGGCATTCCGGTGATCTGCTCGGTCGAGGCCGGTGCGAAGGCGGTGCTGGCGGCGCTGCGCGAGCCTGTGCCGAAGCCGGCGACCGGCGACCTCGCCTTCACGCCGGCAGTCGGCAGCGCGGGACTTTCGGCACGGCTCGCCGCGCTGCTGGCGAAGGGTTGACGGCACTCGACCCGCTCGGAACCAACGCCGTCATCCCGGTCTTGAACCGGGGTCCATCATAGAGCGCCATCGATCCCCATGATCGATCCCGGATCTGCGCCGCGTCGCGGCTTGTCCGGGACGGCGCGGTGGTTCGCGCATGTGGGGTTCAACCCTTCCCGTCGAGCGAGACGCCGCTGCGCGAGGCGACGAAGTCGGAGAGCATCGGCACATAGTCCTCGCCCTTGCCGGCGGCGACGGCTGCGGCGAAGGAGTTCTTCACGGCATTGCCGATCGGGTTAGGCACGCCGGCCGCGTTGGCGACGCTTTCGAGATAGCGGACATCCTTCAGCGCGTTGACCAGCGTGAACTTGTGGGCGTCGCGGTCGCGCTCGAGCACGTACTGGAAGTAGGTCTGGTAGAAGCCGCAATCCATCCGGCTGCCGCGCAGCACGCTGTCGAAAGTCTGCGGCGTGATGCCGATCTTCCGCGCCAGCGTCAGCGCCTCGGCATAGATCGCGGCATAGCCCATCGAGAGGAAGTTGTTGAGCAGCTTCATCTTGTGGCCGTCGCCGACCGGGCCGAGATGCACGACCTTCTGGGCCCAGGCCTCGCAGGCCGGCCTGATCCGGGCAAAGACCTCCGGCGACGCGCCGATCATGGCCGAGAGCTGGCCGAGCGCGGCCTGCGCCGGCGTGCCGCCGAGCGGGGCGTCGGCGAGGTGAAGGCCCTTGGCTTCGATCTCGGCCGCGATCTTCACGGTCGAGCCGGGATCGGAGGTCGAGCAGTCGACCACGACCGTGCCCGGCTTCGCGCCGGCGATGATGCCGTCCGGCCCGTTCACCACGGCCTCGACCTGGGCCGAGCCGGTGACGCAGAGAAAGATGATGGTCGCCCTCTCGGCCAGTTCGCGCGGCGTCTTCGCTTCCTTCGCGCCGGCTGCGACCAGCGCCTCGACCGGCTTGCGGTTGCGGTGACCCATCACGGTCAGGGCGAAACCCTTGTTCAGAAGGCTCTGGGCCATGCCCTGGCCCATCAGGCCGACGCCGATGAAGCCGATCGTTTCTTTGGCAGCGCTCATCTTCAATTTCTCCCTGTTCTATGAGAATGACTTGAGGTGCATGTCGGAATGGCCGGGCCGGGCTTGCGTCCGATCGTCCTGATTCCGCTCCCGGAGACGCGTCATGACCGGCAACGGCCAGCCTCCCGAGATCGACAGCGCGGCGCGCATCCTGCCGCTCGCCGCCGGAGGCGGGCGCGGCCGCGTCACGCTGCAGATCATCGCCGAGCATCTCTCGGTCTCGACCGCGACGGTGTCGCTGGCGCTGCGCGGGTCGCCGCTGGTCGCCGAGGCGACGCGCGCCCGCGTGCAGACGATCGCCCGCGAGATGGGCTACAGCTACAACCGCTCCGCCGCCTCGCTGCGCACCGACCGCACCAACATCCTCGGCGTCGGCTTCCACGACATCACCAATCCCTATTTCGCCGAACTGCTCGCCGCGATCGAGGAGACGGCGACGGCCCATGGCCGCTCGATCCTGCTCAGCACCTATGCCGAGAACCTGGAGCGGCAGGACCGTGTCCTCAACACGCTGAAGGAATACCGGCCCGACGGCATGATCATCTGTCCCGCCGGCGGCAGCATCCCCGAGACGTTCCATCATCTGATCGCGGCCGGCGTGCCGCTGGTCCAGCTCTCGCGCGAGATTCCGGGCCTGGACCTCGATTTCGTCGGCTCCGACGACAGGCACGGCACCATGCTGGCGATGGAGCATCTCGTCGGGCTCGGCCACCGGCGCATCGCTTTCCTCGGCGAAAGCCAGGCGATCTCGACCGGGCGCAACCGTTATGGCGGCTATCAGGAGAGCCTCGCGCGCCACGGGCTGCCGCTCGATCCGGCGATCGTCCATTCGGCCTATGGCACGCGCGAGAACGGGCTGAAGGGCATCCAGAAGGTGCTCGACGCGGCCGATCCGCCGACGGCGGCGGTCTGCTTCAACGACCTGACCGCGTTCGGGGCGATGCTCGGCCTGCGCCATCGCGGCCGCGAGGCCGGCGCCGATTTCTCGATCGTCGGCTGCGACGACGTGCAGGAGGCGTCGCAATGGTTCCCGGCGCTGACCACGATCAAGAATTTCCAGGAGGAGATGGGCCGGAAATCGGCCGAGTTCCTGATCCGGCGCATCGCCGATCCGGCCGCGGCCACGCGCCGGCTCACGCTGACGCCGGAGCTGGTCGTGCGCGGGACCACCGCGCCGCCGAGCGGATGACCGACTCCGCGTCACCCTCCCCGTCGTGCTCGGGCGTGTCCCGAGCATCCACGTCTCGAGCACGCTGTTCGCCAAGGGAGGACGTGGGTGGTCGGCACAAGGCCGACCATGGCGGGTAAGGCTCATTTCAAGGATCATCGGCCGGCTTGGCGTTGAGCGCCCGATAGGCTTGCACCACCTGCGAATCGTCGCGCGCGCCGTGGCCCAGCCCCGACGTCGCCAGGAACATCTGGTGGGCGGCGGCGGCCAGCGGCAGGGCCGTCTTCGCGGCGCGGCCGGCGTCGAGCACGATGCCGAGATCCTTGACGAAGATGTCGACCGCGCTGGTCACCGCCGGGTTCGGCTCGTGCATGCGCGGGCCGCGATCCTTCAGCATCCAGGAGGAGGCGGCCGAGCCTTCCATGATCGCAAACAGCACGCGCCCGTCGACGCCGGCCTTTTCCGCCAGAGACAGCGCCTCGGCCGCGACCGCGATGTGGACGCCGCAGAGCAGCTGGTTGACGGTCTTCACCATCGCGCCCTGGCCCGGCTTTTCGCCGACATGGAAAACCTTGTCGCCCATCGCGTCGAGCACCGGCTTCGCCCGCGCCAAGGCCTCGGTCGGCGCGCCGACCATGATCGAAAGCGTCGCGGCCTTGGCGCCGACCACGCCGCCCGAGACTGGCGAATCGACGAAGTGCCGGTCGCTGGCGACGACCTTTTCCGCGATCGCCTCGACCTCGCCCGGCGGGCAGGTCGCCATGAGCATGACGACCGCGCCGGGACTCAACGCATCGAGCGCGCCGGCCTCGAACAGCACCGAGCGGGCCTGAGCGGCGTTGACCACCATGAGAACGAGCGCGTCCGCGCCGGCGCAAGCGGCCGCTGCGCTATCCGCGCCATGGCCCCCGGCCGCGGCCAGCGCCTCGCGGGCGCTCGCGCGCATGTCGAAGCCGATGACGCGGAACTGGCGCTTGACCAGGTTCTCGGCCATCGGCGCGCCCATGGCGCCGAGGCCGACGAAGGCGATGGATTTTGGGGCGGTCGACATTCGGAAGGGCTCTTTCAACACAGCCGTCAGCCCGGGCGAGCGGCGAAGCCGCGCAGCTCCGGGATCCACCGCAACGCACGAATGGCGCTCAGGATGGATCCCGGTTCCGCGCGCCGCTTGCCCGCGATGACGGCGTCGGCGGCATCAAAGGAAGCGTGGATGGATGAATGTCACTCCTTCACCGCCCCGGTCATCGCCGACACATAGTGCTCGACGAAGAAGGAATAGAGGATGACCAGCGGCAGGGAGCCGGCTAGCGCGCCCGCCATGAGCGAGCCCCAGCGATAGATGTCGCCGTCGACGAACTCGTTGACGATCGCCACAGGAACGGTCTTGTGCTCCGTCGAGGACAGGAATGTCAGCGCGTAGATGAATTCGTTCCAGCACAAAGTGAAGCTGAAGATGAAGGCCGATATCAGCCCCGGTATCGCCAGCGGCAGGATGATCTTTGTCAGTATCTGCCAGCGGCTCGCCCCGTCGATCAGCGCGCATTCCTCGAGCTCGAAGGGGATTGTCTTGAAATAACCCATCAGAAGCCAGGTCGAGAACGGGATCAGGATGGTCGGATAGGTCAGGATCAGCGCAAGCGGCGAGTCGAACAGGCCGTATTGGAAGACGACCGTCGAGAGCGGGATGAACAGGATCGAGGGCGGCACGAGATAGGCGAGAAAAATAAGCCCGCCGATCCATTGCGCGCCCTTGTATTTCAGCCGAACGATCGCGTAGGCCGCGAACACGCTTGAGATGATCGACAGCGTCGTCGCGGCCATGGCGACGAACATCGTGTTCCAGAGCCAGCGCGGATACTGCGTCTCGAAGAGCAGCTTGTAGAAGTGCTTGAGCGTCGGGTTCCAGGTCCAGAGCGGGTTGTATTTGTTCAGGTCGAGCAGTTGCTCGTCGGGTTTGATCGCGGTCAGCGCCATCCAGTAGAACGGGAACAGCAGGACGAAACAGATGATGCCGAGCGGCAGATAGAGCGTCACCATCCGGCGCGGCAGCGATTCGAGATAGCTCATGCCCTCGCTGGCGTCGGATTTGCCGCCGGTTTTCCCACCCGGATCGACGATGCGTCCTGCGGTATGGTCGGTCATCGTCTCACCCCTGCTGCCAGGTGCGGCGCTGCAGGCCGAACCAGGAGATCATGATCGCGGCGAACAGGAAGGGGATCATCGCGGTCGAGATCGCCGCGCCCTCGCCGAGATTGCCGCCAAGAATGGCGCGCTGGTAGGACAGCGTCGCCATCAGATGGGTCGCGTTGACCGGCCCGCCGCGCGTCAGCACCCAGATGAGCTGGAAATCGGTGAAGGTGAACAGCACCGAGAAGGTCATCACCACGGCGATGATCGGCGTCAGCAGCGGATAGGTGATGTAGCGGAAGCGCTGCCAGGAGTTGGCGCCGTCGATCGTCGCCGCCTCGTAGAGCGAGGGCGAGACCGTCTGCAGGCCGGCCAGGAGCGTGATCGCGATGAAGGGGATGCCGCGCCAGACATTGGCGAAGATCACCGACCAGCGCGCGTTCCAGGTGTCGCCGAGGAAATTGATGTTGCCCTCGATCAGGCCGAGATTGCGCAGGCCCCAGGAGACGATCGAGAAATTGCTGTCGTAGATCCACCAGAACGCGATCGCGGACAGCACGGTCGGCACGATGAAAGGAATCAGGACGAGCGCGCGGATCAGCGCCTTGAACGGCATGCGCTCGTTCAGGAGCAGCGCCAGATACAACCCGATGGCGAATTTCGCGACGCTGGCGACGGTCGTGTAGAAGACCGTGTTGAAGACGACGAGCCAGAAATTGCTGTCGTCCATCAGCCATTCATAGTTCTCCAGCCCGACGAAGTTGCCGGTCCGGCCGATGCGGGCGTCGGTGAAGGAGAGCCAGACGCCGAGCGCCAGCGGATAGGCCAGGAACAGGATCAGGAAGGCCATGGCCGGAACCATGAACCAGAAGCCGAGCCAGTTGCGGTTGACCTTGAGCCGGTCCCAGGCGGTGGTTTCGCGCGGCGGGGCTTTCGCGCCCGCCCGCATCGCGATGTCGGCCATTGCCCGGCTCCTCCTGAAATGCTGTCGGCCAACTCGTCATTGCGAGGAGGCGCAGCCGACGAAGCGATCCAGGGAAATTGCGCAAGGCCCCTGGATTGCTTCGCTTCGCTCGCAATGACGGCTCGAAATTGACCGAGCCGTCGGAGATCGTCTCAGCGGTAGATGCGCGTGAGCTGGCGTTCGGCGACGCGCATGGCGCTCTTGGCGTCGTCGCGGCCGGTGCAGAACGAGGCGAACATGTCGAGGATGACGAAGTCCGCGATCGCCGCCGCCGCCTTCTCGCCGACCGAACCCTGGCCGCCCGCCGTCAGCGAACGCTTGGCGACGTCGCGATAGACGGTGCGCTTGGGATCGGCCGTCCAGACCGGGTTCGCGTCGTAGGTGTTGAGGCAGTGGGTCAGGTAGCCTTGGGCCGCCTCGATCCAGGGGTTGAAGTTCTGCGCCTCAAGCATGAACGCCATCAGCGCCTTGCAGGCCATCGGATACTTGGTGTGGGTCATCGCCAGCACCGGATACATCAGGTGCAGTTCGGTCGGCTTGCCGACCGGCCCGACCGGCATATAGGCGTGGTTCATGTCCTCGGCGATCTCCTTCTTCGTCGGGTCGTTCTTGGCCGCGACGTAGATCGAGATGCCGTTATTGGTCCAGGAGATCTCGTTGGCGAGGAAGGCCTTGTTGTTGAAGGCGTCGTTCCAGGCCACCGTGCCGGGCACCATCTGGTCGTAGAGCGCCTTGGCGTAGTTCAGCGCCTTCTCGGTTTCCGGGCTGTTGATCGTGACCTTGTCGTTCTTGTCGACATGGTTGCCGCCGAAGGCCCACAGGCACCAGTAGATCCAGCCATTGCCGTCGCCCGAGGCGTGGCCGAGCGCGAAGCCGCCGGGACTGCCGTTGGCCTTGGTCGCCTTGGCGTATTCGAGGAACTCGTCCGTGGTCTTGGGGAATTCCTTGAAGCCGGCCTTCTGCATCACCGAGGTGCGGTAGTTCATCAGGTTGCCGGAATAGCAGACCGGGATGCCGATCCATTTGCCGCTGTTCTGGCTGTACTGGACGGCGCTATCGACCCAGCCGCCATATTTCTTGCCGAGATAGTCGGCGACGTCCGAGACGTCGATGCATTTCTGCGGGAACAGGTGCGGCAGCGAATAGAGGCCCCAGAACATGTCCGGGCCCGCGCCGGTATTGGCGGCGACGGAGGCCTTGGGTTGCACGTCCTCGTAGGATTCGCGGCTGATCTGGACCTTGACGCCGGTCGCGGCGGTGAAGGCCTCGATCATCTTGACGAAGGCGTCGTCCTCGGCCTGGACGAAGTATTTCCAGCGCAGCATGGAGAGCTGGGCGTTGGCCTCGGGCTTCCAGGGCGCGCTCTGCGCCCAGGCCTTGGCGAAGTCGAGCAGGCCCGTGCCGGCGCCGAGGCCGAGCGCCGCGCCGCGCCGCCCTTGATCAGCGATCTGCGGTCGAAGTTCATGGCTGTCCTCCCTGGGATATGGTTGTGCCGGCTCTTTTCGTGGCCGTTTTGGACCGGATCGTCCGGTTTTCCGTCTCAGCCCGGCCCAGCCTGTCTTCAGGTCGAGGCGCCGGTTCGGCTGTCGTGCTGCTGGAAATCTCCCGATCTTTTGTCGAAGCGGGCAGCGCCGGGCGCCGCCCTGCCGGCCCCGAGGCGTCTTCTGCCTCAGTCGATGCGCTTGCCCGTGGCCGCGTCGAACAGGTGCGTGACGCTGGTGTCGGGCGTGATGCCGATGTGCTCGCCGGGCTTGGCGTCGATGCGCTCGCGGAAGACGCAGGTCAGCTCCTGGCCGCCGCAGCGGAGGACCACCTGCGTCTCCGAGCCGGTCGGCTCGATCACCACGACCTCGGCCTTGAGCCCGTTCGGGTCGAGCCTGAAGTGCTCGGGGCGGATGCCGTAGACCGCCGCCTTGCCGTTCGCATCGGCCGGATGCTTGCCGATCGGCCAGGTCACGCCGCCCTCGGTGGTGAAGCCCTCGGCCTGGATCGTGCCCTTGAGCAGGTTCATCGAGGGCGAGCCGATGAAGGCTGCGACGAAGAGGTTGGCGGGGTTGTCGTAGAGCTCGAGCGGCGCGCCCATCTGCTCGACGATGCCGTCATGCATCACCACGATCTTGTCGGCCATGGTCATGGCCTCGATCTGGTCGTGGGTGACGTAGACCGTCGTGGTCTTGAGGCGCTGGTGCAGCTCCTTGATCTCGGTGCGCATCTGCACGCGCAGCTTGGCGTCGAGGTTGGAGAGCGGCTCGTCGAACAGGAAGACCTGCGGATCGCGCACGATGGCGCGGCCCATCGCGACGCGCTGGCGCTGGCCGCCCGAGAGCTGGCGCGGATAGCGCTCGAGCAGGTTGTTCAGCCCGAGGATGTTGGCGGCCTTGCTGACGCGCTCGTCGATCTCGGCCTTGGGCGCCTTCCGGAGCTTCATCGAGAAGGCCATGTTGTCGGCCACCGTCATGTGCGGATAGAGCGCGTAGTTCTGGAACACCATCGCGATGTCGCGCTCTTTCGGCGGCACGTCGTTGACGACGCGCGGGCCGATGCGGATCTCGCCGCCGGAGATGTTCTCCAGCCCGGCGATCATGCGCAGAAGCGTCGACTTCCCGCAGCCCGAGGGCCCGACCAGGATCACGAACTCGCCGTCCGAGATGTCGATGTCGACGCCGTGGATCACCTGCGTCGAGCCATAGGCCTTGCGAACGTCGGCAATCTGTACTGAGGCCATGGGGGCTTCCTTTGGTCTTCGCTTCCTCGAGGATGCGGCTGGCGCCCGATCCGGGGCCTCCGCATCGCGGGTCCTATCGGCTTCTTGTGACCGATCGATGCGGACGGACGCAAAGCCAGGCGGCGCCTGTTGCGTCCGGTTTCATCTGCGATAAAGTCATACCATAGAGACAGGCGTGTCAAGCGCCGGCCGCGGGCTTCGGGGGCGTCGCGTCCGTGGGTCCGCGGGATGGAGGAGAGGCGCTGAGACGATGCGGGTGCGCGATTTCTCGCGACCGACGACGCTGAACCCCGACCGCCTGTTCGGGCAGGTCGCCGAGAGGCTCGCCGTCGCGATCATCTCCGGCCATCTCAGGGCCGGCGAACTGCTTCCCAACGAGGACGCGCTGCGTTCCGAGATCTCGGTCTCGCGCACCGCCTATCGCGAGGCCGTCAAGGTGCTGACGGCCAAGGGGCTGGTCGAGGCAAGGCCGAAGAGCGGCACCAGGGTCGCCGCGCGCGAACGCTGGAACCTGCTCGATCCCGACGTGCTGTCCTGGCATTTCCAGGCCGATCCGAACGAGAAATTCCTGCGCGATCTGTTCGAGCTGCGCCGTTTCGTCGAGCCGAGCGCCGCCAGGCTGGCGGCGATCCGGCGCTCGCCGGCCGATCTCGCGCGCATCGAGGCGGCCTATCGCGGCATGACCTCCAACCCTCCTTACGCCGAGGCGACGATCCGGGCCGACCTCGCCTTCCACGAAGCGATCTTCGCGGCCTCGCAGAACTCCGCGCTGCAATGCCTGACCAGCGTCGTCACCGCCGCGATCCAGTGGACGCTGCTGCTGAAGGCGGCCGAGGACCGCAGCTTCTTCGTGGAGTCGCTGGTCGACCACGAGCGCGTGCTGGAGGCGATCATCCAGCGCGACGGCGACCTCGCGGCGTCGCGGATGACGGCGCTTGTGATCGATGCGCTGAACTCGACGCTGACATTTCTGGAGCCGGCGCCGGGCGCGCAGACCCACAAAATCGCGTGATTAAGTCACATTACTTATGCGCGGACGCGGCCTTTTCCGGCGCGGTCCGGCGTGCAGAGATGATGGCGGGCGGGCACTCGCGCATCCGGGGTTGCGCCCATCTCGCCATCGTCACTTAATCGATTCAGATTTCCGGAATCAAGCACCGGCCCAGCCCTCCGCAGCCCAAATCCCGCAACCCAGTAATCCCACAGCCTATGGAACGCATGCCATGACACGGCCCAACGCCACGGAAATCATCATGACCGGCCCGCTGATGGCCTATGCCGCCGATCAGCTCAAGGCGCGCTTCACCGTCCACGAGCTCTGGAAGGCGCAGGACCAGGCCGCCATGCTGGCCGAGATCGGCGCTCGCGTGCGTGGGGTCGCGGGCGGCGGCAGCCATGTCCGCATCGACGGCAGGCTGTTCGACGCGCTGCCCGGGCTCGAGATGGTCGCCAATTTCGGCGTCGGCTACGACAATGTCGATGCCGCGGAGGCGGGAAAGCGCGGCATCGTCGTTTCCAATACGCCGGACGTTCTCTCCGACGAGGTCGCCGACCTCGCCATCGGCCTCCTGCTCTCGACGATCCGGCAATTGCCGCAGGTCGACCGCTATCTGCGCGAGGGCAAATGGCTCAAGGCCGCCTATCCGCTGACGACCTCGCTGCGCAAGCGCCAGGTCGGCATCGTTGGTCTCGGCCGCATCGGCAAGGCGGTCGCGCACCGGCTCGAGGCGTTCGGCGTGCCCATCGCCTATCACGGCCGCTCGCGCCAGGCCGACGTGCCCTATCGCTACTATCCCTCGCTGGTCGAGATGGCGGCCGACGTCGACACGCTGGTCTCGGTCGCGCCGGGCGGCGCCTCGACCCATCACATGATCAACGCCGAGGTCCTCGAGGCGCTGGGTCCGAACGGCATCGTCGTCAATGTCGGGCGCGGCACCGTCATCGACGAGAAGGCGCTGATCAAGGCCCTGCGGGACAAGACCATCCTCTCGGCCGGCCTCGACGTGTTCGAGGACGAGCCGCGCGTGCCGGCCGAGCTGATCGCGATCGAGCATGCCGTGCTGCTGCCCCATGTCGGCTCGGCCTCGGTCCACACCCGCGAGCAGATGGGGCAATTGCTGGTCGACAATCTTCTGTCATGGTTCGACGGCAAGGGTCCGCTGACCCCGGTGCCGGAAACGCCATGGAAAAAGGCTTGAAAGCTCTCGTCGCCGTCGCGGGCGCGCTCCTCGTCTCGGGAGCCGCCGCGCAGACGCAGCCGCCCGTGCGCGGGGCCGACAAAGCCCCGGACGCGATCCGGCCGCTGCTAGGCGCATGGGATTTCGAGAAGGTCGGCGCCTCGCGCAAATGCACGATCACCTTCGGCGTCGAGGAGGCGGTGCATGGCCGGCAATTGCGCTTTCCCGCGACGTGCCGGCGGGCGCTGCCAATCCTGGGCGAGGTCGCGTCCTGGAACGTCACAGCGGACGGCAAGCCGCGCCTCAACGACGCGCTCGGCAAGGCCGTGATCGTCTTCGGCGAGACCGGGGCCGATACGGGCCTGCAGGGCAAGACGGCGGACGGTCAGCAATATCGGCTTGATCCGAAAGGCTATCCGCGTAGCGCGCGCCGGCCTCAGGCCAGCGCCGCCGAGGTCGCGGCGACGGCCGCCCAGCGCCCGACCGCCGTCGACCTCTCGCGTGCGCCGGCGGCCGAGAGCCTGCCGGGACGCTACAGCGTGATGCGCCAGCCAAATCGCGAGGGCTGCCGGATCGTGCTCAATGGCGGCCCGACTGCTTCGACCGGCCGTTTGCCGGCCGCCTTCGAGGGCTCTTGCAGCGATACGGGGCTGACGATCTTCGACCCCGCCGGCTGGCGCTATGCCGCCGGGCGGTTGTCCTTGATCGCGCGCAAGGGGCACAGCGTCGAGCTCGTCTTCGAGAACGGCCAGTGGCGCAAGGATCCGGCCGTCGGGGCGCCGTTGCTGCTGCGCAAGCTGCCCTGATCAGCCGACCTCCGTCCGCGCCGGCTCGCCTTCGGCGTCGTAGCCGGTCTCCTTGGCGAGGATCGCCTGCATCCGCTTCTCGTCGAGGGCGCTTTCCCATTTCGAGACCACGACGGTGGCGACGCCGTTGCCGATCAGGTTGGTCAGGGCGCGCGCCTCGGACATGAAGCGGTCGATGCCGAGGATCAGCGCCATCGAGGCGACCGGGATCGTGCCGACGGAGGCCAGCGTCGCGGCCAGCACGATGAAGCCCGAGCCGGTGACGCCGGCCGCGCCCTTCGAGGTCAGCAGCAGGATCGCGATGATGCCGATCTCCTGCGAGAGCGAAAGGTCGGTGTTGGTCGCCTGCGCCAGGAAGATCGCCGCCATGGTCAGGTAGATGCAGGTGCCGTCGAGGTTGAACGAATAGCCGGTCGGGATGACGAGGCCGACGACGCTCTCCTTGCAGCCGAGATGGGTCATCTTGGCGATCATGCGCGGCAGCACGCTCTCGGAGGACGAGGTGCCGAGCACGATCAGCAGCTCTTCCTTGATGTAGGCGATGAATTTCAGGATCGAAAAGCCGTGCAGCCGGGCGATTCCGCCGAGCACGATGAAGATGAACAGCAGGCAGGTCGTGTAGAACGCCGCCATGAACGAGCCGAGCGAGATCAGCGTGCCGACGCCGAACTTGCCGATGGTGAAGGCCATCGCCCCGAAGGCCCCGATCGGCGCGGCCTTCATGATGATGCCGACGACCTTGAAGAAGACCTGCGCGATGTCGTCGATGAAATGCAGGATCGCCTTGCCGCGCTCGCCGATCATCTGCAGCCCGAAGGCGAAGAGCAGCGCGAAGAACAGCACCTGCAGGATCTCGCCATTGGCGAAGGCGCCGACGACTGTGTCGGGAATGATGTTGAGCAGGAAGGCGACCGTGCTCTGGTCCTTGGCCTTGGCGGTGAAGGCGGCGATGCCGGAGGTGTCGAGCCCGCCGACATTGACGTTCATGCCGACGCCGGGCTTCCACAGGTTGATCACGACGAGCCCGACGATCAGCGCCAGCGTCGTGACGATCTCGAAATAGAGCAGCGCCTTCAGGCCGACGCGGCCGACCTTCTTCATGTCGTCCATCGAGGCGACGCCATGGACCACGGTCAGGAAGATGATCGGCGCGATGATCATCTTGATCGCCTTGATGAAGGCGTCGCCGAGCGGCTTCATCGCCTCGCCGGTCTGCGGATAGAAATGCCCGAGCAGAACGCCGATGGCGATTGCCGTCAGCACCTGGACGTAGAGATGGCTCCACCAGGGGCCCTGGTGGCCGCGCAGGGCCTCAGCGGTCGCCGTCGTCATGGGCCTTCTCCCGGATCGCGCTCGTCCCGGCGCGTCAAATGGCCCTACGCCTGCTCGCCGGCGACCGCAAGTAGTCCGTCGTCGTTCGACTAAAGTCGGACCCGGCCAGTCGACTCATTCAGCCGCGGTCAGCACGCCGCGCCGGATCTGGTCTTCCTCGATCGACTCGAAGAGAGCCCGGAAATTGCCCTCGCCGAAGCCGTCATCGCCCTTGCGCTGGATGAACTCGAAGAAGATCGGCCCCAGCACCGTGCCCGAGAAGATCTGCAGCAGGACCTTGCTCATCCGGCCCTGCTTGTCACCGAGCGCGACCGCGCCCTCGCCGTCGATCAGGATGCCGTTGGCCTTGAGCCGCTCGACCGGCTCGCCATGGTTCGGCACGCGCACGTCGACCTTCTCGTAATAGGTCTCTGGCGGGGCCGGCATGAAGGGCAGGCCGTTGGCGCGCAAGCGCTCGACCGAGGCGTAGATGTCGCGGGCGCCGAGCGCGACATGCTGGATGCCCTCGCCCTTGTACTGGCGCAGGTATTCCTCGATCTGGCTCTTGTCGTCGAGCGACTCGTTGATCGGGATGCGGATTTTTCCGCAAGGCGAGGTCAGCGCCCGCGAGATCAGCCCGGTCAGCTTGCCCTCGATGTTGAAGAAGCGGATTTCCCGGAAATTGAACAGCTTGCCGTACCAGTCGGCCCAGTGATCCATGCGCCCGCGCATGACGTTGTGGGTCAGGTGGTCGAGATAGTACATGCCGGCCTGCTCGGGATGCGGGTCGCGCTCGGCCGTCCATTCGAAATCGACCTCCCAGATCGAGCCCTTGGCGCCGTAGCGGTCGACGAAATAGAGGATCGAGCCGCCGATGCCCTTGACCGCCGGAATGGCGAGTTCGCCCGGTCCGACCTTGCTCTCATAGGGTTCGGCCCCGAGCGAGACGGCGCGTTCGAAGGCGTGCTGCGCGTCGACGACGCGGAAGGCCATGGCGCAGGCGCAGGGTCCGTGCTCGGCGGCGAAGGCTTGCGCAAAGGAATCGGGCTCGGCGTTGACGACGAAATTGACGTCGCCCTGGCGGTAGAGCGTCACATCCTTGGAGCGGTGTTTCGCGACACGGGTGAAACCCATCCGCTCGAACAGCGCGCCGAGCTTTTCCGGCTCGGGATGGGCGTATTCGACGAACTCGAATCCGTCGGTTCCCATCGGGTTGGCCTCGGAAATGGCGGGCGGCGCGGCGTCGAACGGAAACGGACCCATGGCGTGCTCCTCGCAAAGGTTTGTGCTGTCGCCATGATCGCGCATTCGGACAGCAGTAAACTTGCAAAACGCAGGCTGATGCCGCCTGATCCGCATGGATCATGCGGTCGGAGCCGGTCTCATGCAAAATTCCGTCAATCTCGACAGCTTCGACTGGCGTCTTCTCGACGCGCTCCAGCAGGACGCCTCTCTGACCAATGGCGCGCTGGCGGACAAGGTTGGCCTGTCGGCCAGCCAGGTTTCGCGGCGGCGGCAGCGTCTCGAACAGGAGGGCGCGATCCGGGGCTACCGCGCCCTGATCGAGCCCTCGGCCATCGGCCTCGGAGTCACGGTCTTCATCCATGTCGCGCTCGACACGCATTCGCGCGACAATGCCCGCCGGTTCCGCGATCTCGTCAGGCTGACGCCGGCGATCCTCGAGGCGCATGCGCTGACCGGCGAGGCGGATTACCTGCTCAAGGTCGCGGTCGGCGATCTGAAGGAGCTCTCGCACTTCGTCAACGAGATCCTGATGCCGCATGAGAGCGTCGCCCGCGTGCGCTCCGAGATCGCGCTCGAGACGCTGAAGGAGCCCGGCCTGCTGCCGCTGGCGATGGGCTGACGGCCGTCTTGGACGGCGGTTCACCGTGGCGGTGTCTTTCGACTTTTGCGCGTGGCGGCTAGCGATTGCGCGATGCGATACTTACGTTCAGTCTCACACGGCATTCCCAAGGAGTTCTTCATGTTCAACGCCAAGTCGCTTCTCGACGCGCTGGTCAGCGCCGGCAGTCAGGCAGGCAAGGGCGGCCTGTCGGGGCTTGGCGGCGCCGCCCCCGGGGCCGGCGGGCTCGCCGGCACGCTCGGCGGCCTGGCCGAGCAGTTCCAGCGCGGCGGAGGCGCTGGCGGTCTCGCCGGCATGGCCGGCCAGATCTTCGGACAGGCGACGCAAGGCGTCGGCGATGCGACCCGCCAGACCGGCGTGCGGCAGAAGGCGGACGACGCGCTCGGCCAGATCACCGGCGGGCGCAACGTCCAGGACGTGCTCGCCCAGGCGCGCGGCATGATCGAGAAGAACCCGGCGCTGGCGACCGCCGTGCTCGGCGGCCTCGGCTCCCTGGTCTTCGGGACCAAGGCCGGCCGCGGCCTCGTCGGCTCGGCCGTGCAGATGGGTGGCCTCGCGCTGATCGGCGGGCTCGCCTACAAGGCCTATCAGAACCAACAGGCCGGCAAGCCGCTGCTCAATGTGCAGCAGGACCCCGTCCTGCCCGCGCCGGCCGGCAGCGGCTTCGAGCCCGAGGCCGCGAGCGAAGCCTCGGCGCTGGTCTTCATCCGCGCCATGATCGCGGCGGCCGCCGCCGACGGCGCGATCGACCAGGAGGAGCGCTCCGCCATCCTCGGGGGGCTGCGCGAGGCCGGCTTCGATCCCGAGGCGAACGAATGGCTGGCGAACGAGATGGCCAATCCGGCCCCGGTCGACGCGCTGGTCGAGGCGGCGACGACGCCGGAACTGGCGGCGCAGATCTATACGGCGGCGCGCATCGCCATCAACCCCGACACCCCGGCCGAGAAGGATTTTCTGGCCGGGCTTTCGGCCTCGCTCGGGCTCGATGCGGAGCTGGTCGCGAACATCGACGCTGCGGCGAGCGCGGCGAAGGTCTGACGTCAGGATGTCGAGCAGCTCGGCGTCGGCCCGAGAATCTCTTGCGGGGAGATGCCCGGATCAGGCCCAGGCATCACGATTTTCCGCCTTCGCCTTCGCCAGGAACGCGCCCATGCGCTCCAGCGCCCTTTCGATGTTCTCCAGCGAGTTGGCGTAGGACAGCCTGACATAGCCCTCGCCATGGACGCCGAAATCAGGCCCGCCGATTGTGGCGACGCCGGCGTCCTCCAGCAGGGCCGAAGCGAGCTTCTTGGCCTTCCAGCCGGTCTTCGAGACGTTCGGGAAGGCATAGAACGCGCCCTTGGGCACGATGCAGGAGACGCCCGGCAGGCCGTTCAGGCCCTTCACCACGGCCTTCCGGCGGCGATCGAACTCGGCCAGCATCATCCCGACGGCGTCCTGAGGGCCGGTCAGCGCGGCGAGCCCCGCCCATTGCGCGGGCGCGTTGACGCAGGAATGCGAGTTCACCGCGAGCTTGCGGGCATTGTCGTAGAGCGGCTTCGGCCAGACCGAGAAACCCATGCGCCAGCCTGTCATGGCATAGGTCTTCGACCAGCCGTTGAGCAGGATCAGCCGGTCGCGGATCTCGGGATAGCCCAGCAGGCAGACATGCCGCTCGCCGTCATAGAGCATCTGGTCGTAGATCTCGTCCGACATCACGGCGACGTCCGGGAAGCGGGCGAGGCCGGCGACGAGCCTGTCGACCTCGGCCCTTGGCGTGACGCCGCCGGTCGGGTTCGCCGGCGAGTTGACGATCAGCAGCCGCGTCTTCGGGGTGATCAGCGCAAGCGTCTCCTCCGCCGAGAAGGCGAAGCCGTTCTCCTCGCGGATCGGCACCGGGATCGGCGTCGCGCCGGTGTACTCGATCATCGAGCGGTAGATCGGGAAGCCGGGATCGGGATAGAGGATCTCGGCGCCGGGCTCGCCGAACATCAGGATCGCCATGAACATGGTGACCTTGCCGCCGGGCACGATCATCACGCTCTCGGGCGAGACCTCGACCTGGAAGCGCTTGTGCAGGTCGGCCGCGACCGCCTCGCGCAGAGGCAGGATGCCGTTGGCCGGGGTGTAGCCGTGATGTCCGTCGCGCAGGGCCTTCACGGCCGCCTCGACGATATGGTCGGGCGTCGGGAAATCCGGCTGGCCGATGCCGAGATTGATGATGTCCTTGCCCCGCCGCTGCAATTCGGTGGCGCGCGCCAGCACGGCGAAGGCGTTCTCCTCGCCGATGCGGGAGAAGGACGGAACGACATGGAGCGTCATGGCGGCGTTTCCTTGGGCAAGGCCGGTGCGCCTGTTCTCGACGAGGCCCTGGCGCAGTGTTTGGCTTGAAAACGTCGCCGCGTGCAAGCCTCGCGCTCTTGGCGACCTCGACTGCATGCTGTATACAGCTTGCGTGATTAGTATGACTATCAGCCGTCTCTGCGCTTGCTCCGGCAGGCCCGATCGGCATGATGGCGTCATTACAATCGTTTGAATGAACCCTGCGTTTGAATGAAGGCCGGCAAGCGGCCGTGAGCGCCGCGCCCGCGAGAGGACGACGAGGATGGCCAAATCACCCGAAAGCAACGTTCCGCGCGCGGAGCGGCCGACCGCCATCGCCAGGAAGAAGGCGCCGCGCCGGATCAAGCCGTCGCAGCTGCGCTCCAAGGCCTGGTTCGACAACCCCGCCAACGCCGACATGACCGCGCTCTATATCGAGCGCACGATGAATTTCGGCCTGTCGCGCGACGAGCTCCAGTCCGGCCGGCCGATCATCGGGATCGCCCAGACCGGCTCCGACATCGCGCCCTGCAACCGTCACCATCTCGAGCTCGCCCCGCGCATCCGCGACGGCGTCCGCGAGATGGGCGGCGTGCCCTTCGAGTTCCCGATCCACCCGATCCAGGAAACCTGCAAGCGGCCGACCGCGAGCCTCGACCGCAACCTGCAATATCTCTCGCTGGTCGAGATCCTCTACGGCTATCCGCTCGACGGCGTCGTGCTGACGACCGGCTGCGACAAGACCACGCCGGCGCAGATCATGGCCGCCGCCACCGTCGACATCCCGGCGATCGCCCTGCCCGGCGGGCCGATGCTGAACGGTAATTTCCGCGGCGAGCGCACGGGCTCCGGCACGATCGTCTGGAAGGCGCGCCAGATGATGGCGGCAGGCGAGATCGACTATCGCGGCTTCGTCGACCTCGTCGCGTCGTCCGCGCCCTCGGCCGGCCATTGCAACACAATGGGCACGGCCTCGACGATGAACTCGCTCGCCGAGGCGATGGGCATGACGCTGCCCGGCGGCGCGGCGATTCCCGCGCCCTATCGCGACCGCTACGAGATGGCCTATCTCACCGGCAAGCGCATCGTCGAGATGGTCTGGGAGAACCTGGTTCCCTCGAGGATCCTGACGCGCGAGGCGTTCGAGAACACGATCGTCATCAACTCGGCCATCGGCGGCTCGACCAATGCGCCGATCCACGTCAACGCCATCGCCAGGCATGTCGGCGTCGCCCTCGACAACGAGGACTGGACCGCGATCGGCTACGACATCCCGCTGCTGGTCAACCTGCAGCCGGCCGGCGAGTATCTCGGCGAGGACTACTATCGCGCCGGGGGCGTGCCCGCCGTCGTCGCCGAGCTCGTCGCCAAGGGCAAGATCAAGCCGGCGCTGACCGCCAACGGCCGGACGCTCGCCGAGAACTGCGAGGGCCTGTTCTCCGGCGACCGCAAGGTCATCAAGGCCTATGACGAGCCGATGAAGGCGCAGTCCGGATTCCTCAACATCTCCGGCAACCTGTTCGATTCCGCGATCATGAAGACCAGCGTGATCACGCCGGAGTTCCGCAAGCGCTACCTCGAGAACCCGAAGGACCCGATGGCCTTCGAGGGCAGGGCGATCGTCTTCGACGGCCCGGAGGACTACCACCACCGCATCGACGATCCGTCGCTGGCGATCGACGAGCATTGCGTGCTGTTCATCCGCGGCGTCGGGCCGATCGGCTATCCCGGCGCGGCCGAGGTCGTGAACATGCGCCCGCCGGACTACCTGATCAGGAAGGGCGTCTCGGCGCTGGCCTGCATCGGCGACGGGCGCCAGTCCGGCACCTCGGGCTCGCCCTCGATCCTGAACGCCTCGCCGGAGGCGGCGACCGGCGGCGGGCTCGCCTTGCTGAAGACCGGCGACAGGGTCCGCATCGACCTGAACAAGCGCAGCGCCGATATCCTGATCTCGGACGAGGAGCTGGCGCGGCGCAGGGCCGCGCTCAAGGCCGCCGGCGGCTACAAATACCCGAAGAGCCAAACGCCCTGGCAGGAGATCCAGCGCAAGATCGTCGGCGAGCTCTCCGAGGGCATGGTGCTGAAGCCGGCGGTCAAGTATCAGAAGATCCACAAGAAGTTCGGCGTGCCGCGCGACAACCACTGATATCTGGACGGATCTGCCACAAGCAATCGCGCCGTCATCCCGGGCGCAGCGTAGCGGAGACCGGGACCCGTTCCGGAACGTCTTTCGGGGAAGTTCCGGAACGGGCCTCGGACCGGCGCGGCCGCGCCGCTTGTCCGGGATGACGCGGAGCGTCATAGGAGACTCCGCGCATGCTGCTCACGCTCCGGCAGATCGAGGTCTTCCGTGCGGTGATGCGGGCCCGCGGCATCGTCGGCGCGGCGCGCGAACTCGGCATCGCGCAGCCGACCGTGACCAAGACGATCCGGCGCATCGAGGATGTCTGCGCCTTTGCGCTGTTCGACCGGCATGGCGGCCGGCTGACCCCGACCGCGGAGGCGCATCGCCTGCTCGGCGAGGTCGATCTCGCCTTCGACCAGCTGGAGGGCGCGCTCGCCCGCGCGCTCAGGCTGGCGCGGGCGGACACCGGCCCGCTGCGGCTCGGGGCCTCGCCCAGCGTCGGGCGCGTGCTGATCCCGCGCGCGGCAGCCGCCTTGCTCGACCAGCATCCGGGCCTGAGCCTGCATCTCGACATCCTCTCGGTCAGCCAGGTGATGGACTACCTGCTTTCGGGACCGGGCGAGAGCGCGGTCACCCTGTTCCCGATCCTGCATGCCGGCATCCGCAGCGTCGCGGTCGGGCAGGCGGCGGCGGTCGCGGTCTGCCCGCGCGGCTGGCCGCTGGCGAGGGCGGCGCTGCTGGCTCCTGTCGCGTTGGCCGGCGTGCCGCTGATCGTGTTCGAGCCGCAATCGGTGCATGGCCGCGTCGTCGATGCGGTGCTCAAGGATGGCGGCGTCGCGCCGGAGCGCACCCATGTCGCGCGCTTCGCCGAGACGGCGATCGGCATGGCCGAGGCCGGGCTCGGCCTCGCGATCGTCGACCGCTTCTCGGCGCTCGCGGCCGACGCCGGAAAGGTCGCGCTGCTGCCGCTCGACCACCCGGCGCATTACGAGGTCTTCCTGCATCGTCCGGTCGAGCGGGCGCGCAGCCGGCTGGTCCAGCGTTTCGAGGCGGCCTTGCGGGCCGAGATCGCCGCGATCGGGCCAAGGCAATAGCCTGAGGCTATGGACGAGCGCAGTCTTCGCCGTTGCCGCGTTCCGGAATTGATGGCCTTCTCGGATGACGAGAACAATCCCGGAGGATCGCCCGATGACCAGCCTGCCGCAGCCTGAAGCGTCTCTCAGCCGCCGCGACATCCTCGCCAGCGCGATCGCGCTGCTCGCGGCCAACGCGGCCGGCCCCGCCTTCGCGCAGACCTATCCGGCCCGGCCGATGCAGATCGTCGTGCCGTTCGCGGCCGGCGGCGGCGTCGATGTCGTCACCCGCGTCGTGGCTGAAGCCGCCGGCGCCATCCTGAAGCAGCGTTTCGTCATCGAGAACCGCGGCGGGGCCGCGACCGTGCTCGGCTCGCAGACCGTCGCGAAGGCGGAGGGCGACGGCTACACGCTGCTCGCCGCGCCGACGACGATGGTGATCAACCCGGCCCTGAAGGTCAGCGTGCCATTCGACTGGGAGAAGGATTTCGTGCCCGTCGCGATGCTGGCGAAGCTCCCCTTCGTCGTCGTCGCCGGCAAGGGCTACGCGGCCGGCACGATGAAGGAACTCGAGGCGATCGGGAAGACGGCCAAGGATCCGATCACCTTCGGTTCGGGAGGAGCCGGCACCGTTGCGCATCTCGCCGGCGAGTTCTTCGGCATCGTCTCGGGCGCGAAGGTCCAGCATGTCGCCTATCGCGGCGAGGCCCCGGCGCTGACCGACGCAATCAGCGGCAATATCAGCGTGATGTTCTGTACGCTCGCAGCTGCGTCCGGCCACATCAAGGGCGGCACGATGAAGGCGCTCGGCGTCACCACGGCGAAACGCGTCGCGCTTCTGCCGGAGGTGCCGACCGTGGCAGAGCAGGGCTATGCCGGCTACGACCTTTCGGCCTGGGTCGCGCTGGTCGCGCCGAAGGGCACGCCGGCCGCGATCGTCGAAGTCCTGAACGGCGCGGTCAACCAGGCGCTGGAGACGCCGGCGATCAAGGCGCGGCTGATCGAGATCGGGGCGGAGCCCGCGCCCGGCACGCCGGTGGAACTGGCGGCCTTCATGGCGAAGGACGCGAAGACCTGGGCCGAGGTGGTCCGGTCCGCCGCGATCAAGGTCGAGTGAGCCCGCGCAGCATGCTCGCCTTGCGCAAGCTCGCGCCCGAGCCGGGCATCAGGCTCTGCGATGTTCCCGAACCCGGCGGACCCGGCGCGGGCGAGGTGCTGGTCGCGGTCGCGGCGGCCGGCATCTGCGGCACGGACCTGCACATCGCCGCCTGGACGTCGGGCTATGAGGCGATGACTGCCGCGATGCCGGTGACGCTCGGCCACGAATTCGCCGGCCGCGTCGTCGCGATCGGGCAGGGTGTCGAGACGCCCGCGGTCGGCGCGCGCGTCGCGGTGCGGCCTTCGGTGGTCTGCGGACGCTGCGAGAGCTGCCGCGCCGGGCGCTCCGAGGATTGCGAGAGCCGCAGCGGCCTCGGCGTCCGCCGCGATGGCGGCTTCGCCGCGCGCGCCGTCGTGCCGGCGGAGAACTGCATCGCATTGCCGGACTCGCTCGACGATGCGCTCGCGGCATTGACCGAGCCGATGACGGTGTCGGCCGAAGCCGTCGACACGGCCGGCGTCAGGCCGGGCGACCATGTGCTGATCATCGGGCCGGGCACGATCGGGCAGGGGGCGGCGCTGTTCGCGGAGGCCGGCGGCGCGGCGCGGATCGTCGTCGCCGGACGGAATGACGGGCCGAGGCTGGCAAGACTGAAGGCGCTCGGTTTCCAGGATACCGTCGACAGCGCCGGCACGAGCCTGCGCGGCGCGCTGGAGCGGGCCGGCCTGCCAGTGAACTACGACGTCATCATCGAGGCGGCGGGCGTGCCGGCCGTGGCGCCCGAGGCGCTCGACCTGCTGGCCCTGCGCGGCGTGCTGACGATCTGCGGCATCCACCCGGCTCCGGCCGCGATCGACCTGACCGCGCTGGTGCGCCGCCACCAGCAGATCCGGGGCAGCTATCGCGCGCCGCTCGCGACCTGGCCGCGCGTGATCGATTTCCTCGCCGCCGATCCGGGCCGGATGGCTCGTCTCATCGCGGAGCGCGCGCCGCTGTCCGACGCGGTCGCGGCCTTCACGCGGGCGAAGGCCGGTTCGGCGGCGAAGATCGTGCTGCTGCCATGAGCGACGCCGCGCCGCCTGCGCCTGCCTGGCAGGGCCGTGGGTTTCTCACCGTCGCCAACGGCGTCGATCCGGGGCGCGTGGCGGACTATGAAAACTGGCACGGTTTCGAGCATGTGCCCGAGCGCCTGAGCATGCCTGGCTTCCTTGCCGGCAAGCGCTATGTCGGCGATCGGCGGCGCTATCTCACCGTCTACGATCTCGACACCGTCGCGGCGGTGGAAACGCCCGCCTACCGGCATCTGCTCGCCAACCCGACGCCGGCCTCGCGCGCGATGCGGCCGCTGATGACGGGCTTCCAGCGCGGGCTCTATCGCGATGGCGGCCATGCCGGGGCAGGTCTGGCGCGCCATCTCGGTTGGCTGCGCTGGCGCGGCGAAGCGCAGAACGGTTTGCTCGGACGGGCCGGGGAAAACGGCATCGCCAGCGTCAGGCTGGGAGCCAGCGTGCCGACCGCGGCCCATCCGGCCTTTCCGGCTCCGGACGAAGAGGCGGAGCACCGGATCGTCCTGGTCGGCGCGACCGAACGTGCCGCCCTGACGCGATTGCTGCGTTCGCTTCCGGCCCGCCTCGCCGGCGGCGATGTCATCGATCACGGCGTCGCCGACCTGATCATCGCATACTGATCCGCCGGCTTGGCCCATGTCCGGCGCGCATCGCCCCGGCGCGATCGCGCGCGGAATTCGGGGCTGACAAAACCGGGCCGCGCGGACACTATGCGGGTTCTGCCGCTTCGCCGATACGAAACGATTTAAAATGTCCTTTTCTCCGCAGATCGCCGCATTCCGCGCGCTTCATGACGCCGGCTGCTTCGTCATGCCGAACCCCTGGGATGTCGGCTCGGCCCGCTGGCTGCGCGGGCAGGGTTTTCAGGCGCTGGCCTCGACCAGCGCCGGCTTCGCCTTCACGCAAGGACGCGCCGATCAGGACGTGCCGCGCGACATGATGCTGGCGCATCTCGCCGAGCTGGTGAAGGCGGTGCCGGATGTCCCCGTCAACGCCGATTTCGAGAACGGCTATGCCGACACGCCCGACGGCGTCGCCGCCAACGTCAAGCTCTGCATCGCGACCGGCGTCGCCGGGCTCTCGATCGAGGATGCGACGGCGCGCCCTGAGGAGCCGCTCTACGCGTTCGATCTGGCCGTGGCGCGGATCAGGGCGGCGCGGCGCGCCATCGACGAGACCGGCTCCGGCGTCGTGCTGACGGCGCGGGCGGAGTGCTTCCTGACCAACCACCCCGATGCGCTGAACGAGGCGGCGCGGCGGATCGCCGCCTATGCCGAGGCGGGGGCGGACGTGCTCTATGCACCCGGCCCCAAGACGCCCGAGCAGATCGGTGCGATCGTCGCGGCCGCCGGCGGCAAGCCGGTCAACCAGCTGATCCATGGCGATTTCGGCCTGAGCGTCGCCGACATCGCGGGCCTGGGCGCGCGCCGCATCTCGATCGGCGGGGCGCTGGCGCGCGCCGCCTGGGCGGCCTTCATCGAGGCTGCGCGCCTGATCAAGGACGAGGGCAGCTTCCGGGGCTTCGCCGGCAACGGCGCGTCGTCCCCGCTCAACCCGTTTTTTACCGAAGACCTGAAGGCGCGCGATCCGCAGGCCAGGTCGTGAGCGGGCGGCTCCTGATCGCGCCGGCCTGGCTCGGCCTGAGCGGGCTCTGGACGCTCGACGCCAAGGGCAAGCGCAAGCCGGTGGACGCCGAGGATATCGGCTTGTCGGAGGAGCTTGCCGACCGGCTGGAGGCCTGGATGGATACGTTCGACGCGATCTATGAAGAGGACAGCGAGGCGCGCTCGCGCTTTCCCGACGGCGTCGAGCAGATGGCCTGGGAGGCGGAGGGCGCGGCGCTCGCCGTCGCGATCGCGGATGAGCTCGGGGCCGACTGGACGGTCGCGACCGATCTGAACGGCTGGCAGGAGAGCGCAAAACCATGAGCGATCCGCTGAACTGGAAGCCGCCGCCCTTCCCGCCGGCCAAGGTGCTGGAGGGACGCTGGTGCCGGCTCGAGCCGCTCGACGCGGTGCGCCATCTCGACGAGATCTGGGCCGCAAATGCCGGCCAGGACGCGGTCTGGGACTGGTTGCCGGCGCTGCCGCCCAGGGACAAGGAGACCTATGGCGCGCTGCTGGCCTCGATGACCGCGCAACCCGGCATCGTGCCTCTTGCCGTGATCGACAAGGCCGACGGCAAGGCCAAGGGCCATCTCTGGATCATGGAGATCAGGCCGGCTCATGGCGTCTTCGAGGTCGGCTGGATCACCTACGCGCCCGGCCTGCAGAAGACCCGCGCCGCCACGGAGGCGATCTATCTCGTCGGCGATTACGGCTTCTCGCTCGGCTATCGGCGCTACGAGTGGAAGTGCAACGACCGCAACGGGCCCTCCAAGCGCGCGGCGCTTCGCTTCGGCTTCAGCTATGAGGGGCTGTTCCGCCAGCATATGGTGGTGAAGGACCAGAACCGGGACACGGCCTGGTTCTCGATCCTCGACAGCGAATGGCCGGCCAGGGCGCAGGCCTTCCGGCGCTGGCTCGACCCGGCGAACTTCGCCGCGGATGGCGGCCAGAAGCTCTCGCTCACGGCCTTCAACCAGCCGCTCGGCCTTGCCGGGCCGGTGCATCTGCGCCGCGCCTCGATGAGCGACATCCCGGCGATCCTGGCGCTGAAGAACGCCGCCTACACGCCGAACGAGAGCATCATCGGCGCGCCATCGCTGCCGCGCATCGCCGACTATGCGCAGGTCGTCGCCGAGCACGAGGTCTGGCTCGCCGGCGACGGGGACGGGCTCGACGCCGCGCTGGTGCTGGAGATCGAGGACGGCAAATTCACGGTCTGGAGCGTCGCCGTCGCGCCCGAGGCCGCCGGACGCAGGCTCGGCACCGCGCTGATGCATTTCGCCGAGGAGCGCGCCGCCGCGCTGAACCACGACGCGGTGCATCTCTACACCAACGCGAAGCTGACCCAGCGCATCGGCTGGTACGAGCATCTCGGCTACGAGACGACCCATCACGAGGACAGGGCCGACCGGCGGCTCACCCATATGCGGAAAACACTCCGCAAGGCCGGCTGACAGGGACGAGAGACATGGCAGGACGTTTGAAGGGCAAGGTCGCGGTCGTCACCGCGGCGGGACAGGGCATCGGCCGGGCGATCGCGGAGGCCTTCGTCGCCGAGGGCGCGACGGTCTATGCGACCGACAAGGACGTCAGCCTGCTGGAGGGCATCCCGAAAGCCAAGAAACGCAAGCTCGACGTGCTCTCCAGCAAGGCGGTCGAGGCCTTCGCCGAGAAGCTCGGCGCGATCGACATCCTCGTCAACGCCGCCGGCTTCGTCCATCACGGCACGGTGCTGGAATGCGACGACAAGGCCTGGGACTTCTCCTTCGACCTCAACGTCCGCTCGATGCACCGCACGATCAAGGCCTTCCTGCCGGCCATGCTGGAAAAGGGCGGCGGCTCGATCGTCAACATCGCGTCCGGCGCCGGCTCGGTGCGCGGCATCCCCAACCGCTACGTCTACGGCGCGACCAAGGCCGCGGTGATCGGCCTGACCAAGGCGGTCGCGGCCGATTTCATCAAGAAGGGCGTGCGCGCCAACGCGATCTGCCCGGGCACGATCCAGTCGCCCTCGCTCGACCAGCGCATCGGCGACCTCGCCAAGCTGACCAAGACCTCGGAAGCCGCCGCCCGTCAGGCCTTCATCGACCGCCAGCCCATGGGCCGGCTCGGCACGGCCGAGGAGATCGCCTGGCTCGCGGTCTATCTGGCCTCCGACGAGGCGAGCTACACCACGGGCCAGATCCATCTCGCCGATGGCGGTTTTGCGCTATAATGCGGCGTCGTCAGAGGAGCTGAGCCATGGCCTTCCCGCGCAAGGAACGGAATTACATTCGGGCCGAAGTGGTCTCTAACGCCAGCATCCTGACCGGCGAGCCATGCGTCTCCGGCACGCGGGTGCCAGCCATGACGATCGTCGAGGAGCTGCGAGCGGGTACGCCTCTCGGCGAGATATTCACGCATTATCCTTCTTTGCCGTTCGACGGCGTCGAAGCGGTCGCGGCTTGGGCAAGGGCGAATGGCATATCCGTCCAACCTGCCTGACGAAGACGTTCAGTTCATCTTCGACGAATGCATCACGCCGCGACTTGTCCGCACGGCAAGTGAGTTCGGCTATTTCGGCGTGCATGTCGCGGCGATGGGTTGGGCATCGACATCGGACGATGTCGTTTGTGCACGGGCCATCGAATCCCGCCGCATTCTGGTCACCAACAACGGCCGTGATTTCCGTCGCCTCTATCGTCGCTTTCGCCACCACCCTGGGTTGCTCATCCTGATGCCTTCGGTCGGATGGGCGGAACAAGTGGCGCTGTTCGAAAAGCTTCTGCATTTCATCGAGAACGAGGACGGCGTCGTCGACCGCGTCGTCGAATCCGGCGCGACCGCACGATCACGGTTCTGCCGAAGGCGATCGACTGATCATCCCTTGCATCGAGAGGCGCTATCGACCCATGCAAATCCTCGTCACGGGCGCCGCCGGCATGGTCGGCAGCCGGCTCGCAGCGCGGCTGGCGCGCGACGGCATGGTCGCCGGGCGCGCCATCTCGAAGCTCGTCCTGACCGACATCGTCGCGCCGCCCAGGCCACCGGGCTTTTCGGGCGAGATCGAGTGTCGCGCCGAGGACTTCGCCTCGGCTGACATCGTCAGAGAGCTGGTCGCCTCGCGGCCGGCCGTGATCTTCCACCTCGCCGCGATCATCTCGGGCGAGGCCGAGCGCGATTTCGACAAGGGCTACCGGATCAATCTCGACGGCACGCGCAACCTGCTCGAGGCGATCCGACACGAGGGCGGCGCGGACTATGCGCCCAAGCTCGTCTTCACCACCTCGAGCGGCGTCTTCGGCGCGCCTTTCCCGCCCGCCATCCATGACGAGTTTTTCGTCACGCCGCTGACCAGCTACGGCACGCAGAAGGCGATCGGCGAGTTGCTGCTCGCCGATTATTCCCGCCGCGGCTTCCTCGACGGCGTCGGCATCCGCTTCCCCTCGATCGTGGTGCGGCCGGGCAAGCCGAACGCTTCCGCCGGCGGCTTCTTCTCCGGCATCGTCCGCGAGCCGCTGCAGGGCATCGAGGCGACGCTGCCGGTGCCCGACGACACGATCTTCACCCATGCCAGCCCGCGCTCGGCGGTCGGCTTCCTGATCCATGCCGCGTGCTTGAGCCGCGAGGCGCTCGGGCCGCGCATCAACCTGTCCATGCCCGGCGTCTGCGTCACCGTCGGCGAACAGATCGAGGCGCTGCGCCGCGTCGCCGGCGACAGGGCGGTGAAGCTCATCCGTCGCGCGCCCGACAAGGCGGTCAGCGACATCGTCTCCGGCTGGCCGACCCGCTTCGACGCCGCGCGCGCCACCGCGCTCGGCTTCATGGCCGAACGCGATTTCGACGAGATCATCCGCGTCCATGTCGAGGACGATCTCGGCGGCCGACTTCCGCACTGAACAGCAAGAACCTTCAAGGACATCGCGATGCACATCCTCATCCTCGGCGGCGCCGGCATGGTCGGCCGCAAATTCATCGAGCGGCTCGCCCATACCGGCGAACTCGGCGGAAAGACGGTCGACAAGGTCACGGCGCAGGACGTGGTCGCCGCGACCGCGCCGGCCGCCTGCCCCTTCGCCTTCGATGCGGTCGTCTCCGACATCTCGCTGCCCGGCCAGGCCGAGGCGCTGATCGCCTCGCGTCCCGAGCTGATCGTCCATCTCGCGGCGGTCGTCTCCGGCGAGGCCGAGGCCGATTTCGACAAGGGCTACCGCATCAATCTCGACGGCACGCGCCATCTCTTCGAGGCGATCCGCCAGGCCGGCGGCGGATACAAGCCGCGCGTCGTCTTCACCTCCTCGGTCGCCGTGTTCGGCGCGCCGTTCCACGACAGGATCGAGGACGAATTCTTCACCACGCCGCTGACCAGCTACGGCACGCAGAAGGCGATCGGCGAGCTCCTGCTCTGCGACTACAGCCGGCGCGGCTTCCTCGACGGCGTCGGCATCCGCCTGCCGACGATCTGCGTGCGCCCCGGCACGCCGAACAAGGCGGCCTCGGGCTTCTTCTCCAACATCATCCGCGAGCCGCTGAACGGCATCGACGCCGTGCTGCCGGTTTCCGACCAGGTCCGCCACTGGCACGCGAGCCCCCGCTCGGCGGTCGGCTTCGTCATCCACGCCGCAACGATGGATACGGCCGCGATCGGCCCGCGCCGGGCGCTGACCATGCCCGGCTTTTCCTGCACCGTCGCCGAGCAGATCGAGGCGCTGCGCAAGATCGCGGGCGAGGGCGTCGTCGCGAGGATCAAGCGCGTGCCCGATCCGGTGATCGACGGCATCGTCGCCGGCTGGCCGCGGAACTTCAACGCGCGGCGCGCGACCGCGCTCGGCTTCAAGGCGGAGGCGAACTTCGAGGAGATCATCCGCGTCTATATCGACGACGAACTGGGCGGGAACTTCGTGAGGTAGGGCGGCCGACCCGCATCTCTCGCCGTCATGGTCGGCCTTGTGCCGACCATCCACGTCTTCCTTCGCGCTGGCGGTGTCCAAGACGTGGATGCTCGCCACAGGGGCGAGCATGACGGCGTGGCTCCCGGGTTCTACCTCAACGGCCGTCCCGAGAACGCCAGGTCGACATCGCCGATCGGGACGCCGAGTTTCGAGACGATCGCGCGGTTGACGATGACGCCGTCGCCGTTGCGCTCGATCACGTCCTCGAAATGCACCCGGACCTTGCCCGAGCCGGTCGGCAGGTCGACGTCGTAGGACAGGCGCACGCCGTTGCCTTCCGTCCCGATCACCGCCTCGCCGACGACATCCTCGCGCGTGCCGGCATAGGTTCCCGGCCCCGTCCTGCGGAAGCTCCAGGTCTTCACGTCCTTCTCGCCGTCGGAATAGGTGAAGGCCTCGCGCAGGGTCAGCGTGTCGCCGCGCACCCGGCCGTCGAGCACGACGGTCAGGCCGCGCCGCGAGCCGGTCACCCTGTTGGTGAACACGCCCCTGGCATAGCTGCGCCCGGCGAAATCGCGTTCGAGCACGATGCCGCGCGGCGCTTGCGGGCCTGAGAATTGCGGCGCGGTGGAACAGGCGGAAAGGACGCCCGCCAATGCGGGTCCGAGCAGGGCCAGGCGCGGGATCATGAGGCTGCCTCCGACAAGAAGGCTCCGGATCGCCCCGAAGCCTTTCGTCTTACGCGAGGCAGGGCTCGCCGGATGCCTTTGCGGCGATCTCCGGCGCGATCTCGGGTTCGAGTTCGGGAGAACCGGGCCCGGGCGCATGCGCCCAGCCGCTCGAGCCCCAGCTCTTCAGCGCCGCCCAGGTCGAGCGGTCGAGGCGGTACTGCTCGCAGGGGAACAGCCCGCCGCGCGCCGGCAGCGACTTGAGGAAGGAGCCCTCGGCCCGGAAGCCGGACTTCTCCAGCACCCGGCGCGAAGCCGGGTTGATGACGCGGGTGTCGGCCTCGATCGCGGGGATCTCGACGAGCGAGAACAGCGTGTCGGTCAGCGCCTGCACCGCCTCGGTCGCATAGCCCTTGCCCCAGTGCGAGGCGCCGAGCCAGTAGCCGAGGAAGGGTGTGCCCGTCGCCTGCCTGTGCGCGCCGATCATGCCGATCAGCTCGTTCGGCTTGGCGCGCGGCGTGATGCCTAACACGAGATGCTCCCCCAGCGCGTTGCCCTTGCGCATCGCGAAGATGAAGGGCTCGGCCGCGTCCGCCGGGTAGGGATGCGGGATCGAGGCCGTCATCTCGGCGACGGCTTTCTCGCCGGCCTGGCGCAGGATGGCGGTGGCGTCGGCCATGCGGGGCCAGCGCAGCCAGAGGCGGCGGGTCTCGAGCCGGAAGACGTCGTCGCGGGTCAGTTCGGGGAACATCTGGTCTCTCCGTCGGCGCAAACGAAAAAGGGAGCTGGGTTTTGCCCCATCTCCCCTTTTCCTTGACCTTCGGGAAACCCGTGGAGGGTCCATCCCTTGATCCGATCCGGTTCGATGGAACCGGCGGACCTTGGGAAAACCCTATCCGCCGTCTTATTCCGCGGCCTCTTGGGCCGGGACTACGTTCACGAAAGCTCGGCCGAGTTTCGTGGTGAACCGGACGCGGCCATTCGTCGTCGCAAAGAGCGTGTGGTCTTTGCCCATGCCGACATTGGCGCCGGCATGCCATTTGGTGCCGCGCTGACGAATGATGATGTTGCCGGGAATCACGGCCTGGTCGCCGAACTTCTTGACCCCGAGGCGCCTGCCTTCGGAGTCGCGACCGTTGCGGGACGAGCCGCCTGCCTTTTTGTGAGCCATAACGCCCTACCTCGAAAACCTGTCAGTCTGCGTAACCCGAATCGGCGGAAAAAGCCAGCCGATCCGGAGACGAAAATCGAAACCGCCTGACCGGGTGAGTCAGTAGTCCTCGCCGGAGGCCTGCTCGGCCTGGTCGGCCTTCGCGCGGGGCGGCTTGCCGGCCAGGAGTTCCTTGGCCTGCTCGACCCATTCCTCGCGCGTGGCCCGGCCGCGGAGCTTGAGTTCCTCGTCCCACTTGGCGATGTCGGCTTCGCTCCACGACGCGATGTCGTTCCAGGAGGCGATGCCGGCGGCGCGCAGCTTCTTCTCGATGGTCGGGCCGATGCCGGAAATCAGCGAGAGGTTCGAGGCGTCGAGTTCGGCTGCATCCGCCTTGGCGGCGGGCGCCTTCTCCGAAGCCTTGGCGGGCTTCGCGGCGGCGGTCTTGGGCTCCGCGGCCTTGCCCTTGGTCTCGCTCGATCCGGCCTTCAGCGCGACGGGGGAGGCCTCGCCCTTCTTCATCTCCGGCTTCTTGCCGCCGGTGAGGATGTCGGTGATGCGGATCACGGTCAGTTCGGCGCGGAAGCCGCGCTTGCGCTTGGAGTTCTGGCGGCGGCGCTTCTTGAAGGCGATGACCTTCTCGCCGCGGGCCTGCTCGACGATCTCGGCCGCGACCGTGATCTGCGAGAGCGCCTTGGCGTCGAGCGTGGTCTTGTCGCCGTCGGTGAGCATCAGCACGGCGCCGAAGGCGACGGTGTCGCCCGGGTTGCCTTCGATCTTGGCGGTGGTGATCTTGTCGTTGGCGGCGACGCGGAACTGCTTCCCGCCGGTCTTGATGACTGCGAACATTTTATCCTCCATGTTCGGCCCTGCCCTGTCATGGCTCCGCTCTCGCGGGGCGCACGCGGGACAGCTTTTTGGCAGTCGGTTGCGTGGATGGGTTTGCTCCCGAAGGCGCGCCGCCGCGGCGAGGCGGAACCGGCATGCCAAAAGAGATCGGGCGCGGGTTGCCCCACGCCGACGAGGCTCGATAGTCGCAAGGCCCGCCGAGGTCAAGCGCAAGCTGCCGCAGGCCGGGCGAAAGCGCAGGGCAAGGCCCGATTTGCGACGAGGGCGAGACTTGTCTCCGCCACGGCGCGCGTGTATTGACCAGCCCGCTTCGACCAAGACGACGCGACCGCGGACAGGTGGCAGAGTGGTTGAATGCACCGCACTCGAAATGCGGCATACCCGCAAGGGTATCGGGGGTTCAAATCCCTCCCTGTCCGCCATTCTCCTCGCACTGGTAGTTGAAGGTTAAACGGGGTTAGCCGGAATTTTGCGGGCGTATCCTAGTGTTGCCCAACTGACGGTCGCGGCAGGGCGTCGGTCGAATGCCTTCCGGCCGAGTGGCCATCAGGCCTATCGCGCGACCGGCGGGAACCTGCCTCGCCACATGAACGTTGTCCTGCCATGAAAAAATCTGTCTCGGCTCTCGCTCTTGCCGTCGCGCTTGCCGTCGCTCTTGCCGCCTGCGCTCCCCAGCCTCGCGCCGTGATTTACGAAGCGCCGCCGTCATCATCCTCCAAGCGCATCACTGTCGTCGGCAACGCGGTTACGCTGCCCGACGGCTCGCAAACAACGATGGATTCGTCCGGGGGATTCGTTCTGCCCAATGGGGATCAGGTTACGCGGGATGCGAGAGGCGCTCTATTACTGCCCAACGGCAATCGCTGCCTGCCGGATCGAGGCGGGTTTGTCTGCCCGTAAGCGCTAACCCGTTAAGTCGGTTCGACCGGCATCCGACGCTGTCATCCGACGCTGCACGCAGCCTGATACTTCGCTGGCCGCGCCGAGCGCGGCCAGTCCCTCATCTCATGCCTGTTCGGCCTGACGCTTCATCTCGGAGACCTTGGCCGCCAGCGCCTCGCGATGGCGTGTCAGGGTCTCACGCACCAGGCTGTTGCGCTCGTCGCGGATCGCGTCGTCGTAAACCGCCAGATTGCGCTCTTCGCCGCTGGCGAACGCGTCGAGCGAGCCCTCGTCGAGGCCGGCGACCGCCGACCTGACGCTGACGACCGCCTTGTGAACCGTGCCCATCAGCGAGCCGCCATCGCCTGGTTTGCCGCCCTGCGCGGCGAGGAGGCGGTGCACGTCCTCATGAGCCGCGGCGTGCAGCTCGTCGACCGAACGAAGTGTGTTGGCGAGGCTCGCATCCCGCGCCTTCTCGATCGCCTTGCGGTAGCCTGCGCGGGCATCGACGAGCGCGGTGTGGAGAGAGGACAGATATTCCGCGGACATGGGACACCTCGTAAGACCGCAAAGGACTCGCCAAGGCCAATTCCCCACGCTCCAGGCGGTTCCCGCTCCCGGCTCACGTCTTTCGCGGTGGTCTGGCCAGAAGTCAGAAGCGGGGCACGCCATAACCGGGGGGAGGGCCGCGGCGGCCGTCGTCCCATCGTGGTCCGCGCTCCTCGTAATCCCGACCATCGACGCGCTCGCCGCGACCGCCATTGCAGACGAGGCGACCGTTGCGGTTGGCGATGTCGCCTCGCCCGCAATCGCGCAGGTCGATCCGTGTCGGCCTGAGATTGCCGCGCACGTCCTCGCAACTGGCTTCGAGGATCGGACCGCGCTGGCGCACATCCTCGCAGGTGCCGAGATAGCTTCCGCGCGCCTGGGCGTAGGCGGGGACGGCAGACAGGACGGCGAGGGCCAATGCCGCTGCGAACATCGCTTTCATCGTGAATCTCCTTCGTCGGGTCCGGCTGGACCTGAACGCGCATGCAGGCGACTTGGTTCATTCGCGCCGGATCGGTCTGGCCATGGCCGTTCTGGCGCAAGCCGCTTCGCGAGAGCGGAGCTTCAGAACCTTCGTCGGCCCGCATGGACGCCGTGCCATCTTTGCGCGACGAAACCGCTTTCCGATCGGCTAGTCTCCGGAAGCGGCCCCATCCGCGCCTCCCGCCGGCGAAGCGATTTTCGTGCCCGACGCTCCACTTCCCGAGCCGCCCGTCGTCGCGGGCCGCGAGACGGCCGCGCCACTCCGGCGCGACGCCGGCCTGCGCGGCATCGGGCTGATCCTGCTCTCGACGATCTTCCTGTCGGGCGCCGACGTCGTCTCGAAACACCTCGCCGCCAGCCTGCCGGCGTTGCAGATCGTCTGGCTGCGCTACTGCGCCTTCACCGTCATCATGCTCGCGCTCGCCTGTGGCGGCGGGCGCGCGCGGCTGCGCACGCAGCGGCCGAAACTGCAGTTCCTGCGCGGCTTCTCGGTCGTGGCGTCGTCGATCGTCTTCGTGCTCTCGCTGAAATACCTGCCGATCGCGGATGCGACCGCGACGAGTTTCGTCACGCCGCTCTTCGTCACGGCGCTGTCGATCCCCCTGCTCGGCGAGACGGTCGGCTGGCGGCGCTGGACCGCGACGACGATCGGGCTCGTCGGCGTTCTGATCGTCGTCCGCCCCGGCGGCGCTGGTTTCCAGGCCGCCTCGCTGCTGCCGGTCTTCTCGGCTTTGACCTGGGCCTTCTCGCTGATCGTCACGCGCCAGATGAGCACGACCGAGAACCCGCTGACTACGCTCGCCTGGTCGGCGATGATCGGGCTCGTCGTCGTCAGCGTGTTGCTGCCGTTCGTCTGGCAGCCGCTGACGATGCAGGACGTGCTGCTCGGCATCTTCATCGGCATCGCCTCGACCATCGGCCACTGGCTGGTGATCCTGGCCTTCCGCCATGCCGACGCCTCGCTGCTCGCGCCCTTCTCCTATGCGCAATTGCTCTGGGTTTCGGTCTTCGGCTTCTTCCTGTTCGCGGCGCTGCCCGATCTCTGGACGCTGGTCGGCGCCGTCATCATCGCGGGCTCGGGCCTCTATACCGCCCATCGCGAGCGGGTCCGGGCCAGAAAGGCGCGCTGACGGCCCCGTCGCCGTTTGCCTTTGCAACCATCAGCCGGTCTTCTGCGTAGTCGTACCGGCGCGGAACTCAGCCAGCCCCCGCCGAGCCCGGAGCCCCATGACCCGCCAGCCGCACTCCCTCCTCGTCAGCCGCCGCACGCTGCTCGTCGGCGCGACCTCCGCCACGGCGCTCGCCGCCTGTTCGCCGCTCTCGGCGATCAACGCCCTGCTGCCGAGCGATGGCGGCTCGCGCCAGGCCGCCCGCGACGTCGCCTATGGCGAGGATCCGAGGCAGCGGCTCGATATCTACGCGCCCGAGGGCGCGAGCGGTTCCTCGCCCGTGATGATGTTCATCTATGGCGGCGGCTGGAACGACGGTTCCAAGAACGACTACTCCTTCGTCGGCCACGCCTTCGCCTCGCGCGGCTTCGTCACGGTGGCGCCGGACTACCGGCTGGTGCCGCAGGTCCGCTTCCCCGATTTCCTCCACGACTGCGCGCAGGCGCTGCGCTGGACGCAGGACAACGCCGCGCAATATGGCGGCGACTCTCGCCGCGTGCATCTCAGCGGCCATTCCGCCGGGGCCTACAACGCCATGATGATCGCGCTCGACCGGCGCTACGGCGCGCGCGCCGGCGTCCGCCCCGGTCTCGTGAAAAGCGTCTCGGGGCTCGCCGGCCCCTACGACTTCCTGCCGCTCGACGACGAACGCACCGTCGCGGCCTTCGGCCAGACGCCGAGGCTCTCCGAGACGCAGCCGGTCAATTTCGCCCGCACCGGCCCTCCCCGCGTCTTCATCGCCACCGGAGACGCAGACACCACCGTCTTTCCGCGCAACACCTACGCGCTCGGACGCAAGCTCAAGGCCGTCGGCGCGACGGTCGAGGTCAAGACCTATCCGGGAGTCAGCCACGCCGGCATCCTGCTGGCCCTGGGCAAGAGCTTTCGCGGCAACGCGCCGGCGCTGGACGATATCGTGCGCTTCGCGGGCGGCTGAGATTCAGGCGGGGACGGCATCCCGCATCGCCGCGCCGAGCCGCGCCGCCAGTTGCCGCGCGAGCGGCAGGGGCTGTCCGGTCAACGCGATGTCGTCGAAATGCCGGCGGCCGAGGAAGCGCGCCCGGTCGAACGCCGCACCGTCGAGAAACTGCGCGCCGCTGAACCAGGCGCCGCGGGCGAAACGCGCATCGGCGAATTTCGCGGCCCGCGCAAAGACCGCCCCGTCGAAGCCGGCATTGTCCTCGAACTGCGCCGCCTCGAAATCGGCCGGGCCGGCATAGCTGCATGCGCCGAAGCCGGCCTCGCCCGCGAAGCGCGCGCCGGCGAACCGGACGGCCGCGCCGAAGCGCGAGCCGCGAAACCAGGCGTCGCGGTCGAAATCGGCCTCGGCGAAGGTGAGAGCGCCATGCGTCTCCAGGGCCCTGAACTCCGCGCCGCCCCCGAAATGCGTCTCGTCGAAATCGACGTCGCCTTCAAAGCGGCAGCGATCGAAACAGGCGTCGCCGCCGAAGCGCGCCTGGCGGAACCCGGCCTTGCCGCAAAAGCGCGCCGCGTTGAACCAGGCATCGCCGGCAAAGGCCGCTCCGGTGAAGCGCGCATCGCCGGGAAAGACGTGACCCGCCATCTCAAAGCCGTCCGGAAAGGCCTCATCGGCGAAATCGGCCTCGGCCAGGAACCGCCACGCGGCCAGCGCCGCCGGCGCGTCCGCGAGACGCTCGCGCAGGCGCAGCATCGCCTCGGCCCAGTCGTTCCAGGCCGGCGCGCCCGCGGCAAGACGCGTCAGAGCCGCCGCGCGGCGGGCCTGGCGGAGCGTGCGCGCCTCGCCATTCGCCCAGGGATTGAGCCGCAGCAGCGCCGCGCCCAGCGGCCCGGCGATCGGGAACAGCTCGGTCATCGCGGCCTTCGCCGGAACGGGTTAATCATCGGTTAAGCCTAGGCCAAGCGCGCCGGGGCGGCAATGCGCGGCGCGCGATAGACCACAGGCGTCGGCGATGGACAGCGCCAGCCGCCGGAATCGACGGGTCCGGCGCTCGATTTCGGAAAAGAGGCGGCAATGCATGCCCAGGTCGCGCCGGGCGCTCCCCGAAGGCGTCCCGGTCCGGGCCGGGCGGGCGAGGCGCCGCTCCGCGATCATCGCAGGAGAGCCTTAAGGTTACGCCGCGATAAGGGACGCGGCGTAAGGCAATCGAAGCAAATTCCGCGTCATTCAGGGTCTCGTCACAACCCGGCCACGACCGACCGCGATGAACGCCTATATTCCGCTGATCCTGTTCACGGTGCTGACCAACGCGGCGGCCCAGCTGATGCTGAAGCGCGGCATGACCGGCGTCGGCAACCTCGACCTCGGCGGCGACGGCCTCGTCTCGACGGTGTTCCGGGTCGTCTTCAATCCGTTCGTCTTCGCGGGCCTGTGCACCTTCGTCGTCAGCATGGCGTCGCATCTGATCGTGCTGTCGAAGGTGCAGATCAGCTACGCCTACCCGTTCCTGAGCCTCGCCTACGTCGTGGTCGCGGTCTACGCCTATTTCGTCTTCCAGGAAGATCTGAGCCTCGCCCGCATCGCCGGCATCGGGCTGATCGTGCTGGGCACCATCTTCATCGCGCAAAGCTAGAGAGGACACGACCCATGGACCTGCTCGTCCGCCTTTTCCTGCGTCTCGGCGTCATGGCGCAGCCGCCCGTCCCGCGACCGATCCCGGTCCCGGCGCGCCGTCATCCGCGCCCCGGCGCTCCGCGCTGACCGCCCCTCGAATCAGCGGTATCGACACCCATGAAGCACGTCATCATCGGCGGCGACGGTTTCGTCGGCTCGCATCTGGCGGCTGATCTTCTCGCCATGGGCGAGGAGGTGCTGGTCGCCGACATCGTCAGGAGCGACCACGCCCATTACGCCAGGGCGCCGTTCCAGCGCATCGACGTGACCGACGCCGCGAGCGTGGCGTCGATCCCGCTGCGCAAGGACGACCTCGTCTACAACCTCTCGGCCAAGATGCTGAGCCCGATCGTGACGCGGAAGGAGCGCCACGACTTCTTCTGGCCGGTGAACTATCACGGCACGCAGAACATCCTGAGCTGGATGGAGAAGAACGGCGCCAACAGGCTCGTCCACTTCACCACCGACATGATCTACGGCCATTCGGTCACCGTGCCGCAGGACGAGGACCATCCGGCCCATCCGCTCGGCGAGTACGGCGAGAGCAAGCTCGCCACCGAGACGCTGGCACAGACCTATCGCGACAAGGGCTTCCAGATCCCGATCTTCCGGCCGCGCCTGATCATCGGGCCGGGCCGGCTCGGCATCCTGGTCAAGCTGTTCACGCTGATCGACATGAACCTGCCGGTGCCGATGATCGGCTCGGGCAAGAATCCCTACCAGTTCATCTCGGTGTTCGACTGCGCCAGCGCCTGCGTCGCGGCCTGGAAGGCGGGCTTCCCCAACAGCGCCTACAATCTCGGCTCCGACGACCCGCCGCCGGTGAGGAAGCTGCTCGGCGACCTGATCCGGCATGCCGGATCGAAGTCGATCCTGCTGCCGACGCCGGCCTCGCTGGTCAAGCTGACGCTGAACACGCTCGACGCGATCAACCTGCCGATCATGGACCCCGAGCAGTACATGATCGCCGACGAGATCTGCATCCTCGACACGAGCAAGGCCAAGCGCGAGCTCGGCTGGCGCCCGCGGCACCGCGACGAGGACATGCTGCTCGCCGCCTACACCGAATATCGCAAGAGCAAGGACGCCAAGAACCAGGCCCCGAGGAGGCTCGCAGCATGAGCATGCCCGCTTCCAAGCACGGCGACGTCGCCGCCACGAGCCTTCCGGTCCGCCCGAAGCTCTACAGCGTCGAGGATGCGAAGAACCTCGACGCGCAGACGGTGAAGGAACTCTTCACCAGCCACGTCAACCCGGGCCAGGTGCATTTCCTCAAGCTGCTCGGCTTCGACAGGATCCTCGTCGATCGCGCCGAGGGCATGCACTACATCACCAGGGACGGCCGCAGGATCCTCGATTTCTTCGGCGGCTTCTGCTCGGTCGCCTTCGGCCACAACCACCCGCGCATCGTCGCGGCGCGCAAGAAGTTCCAGGACGAGAACCGCCACGAGATCTGTATGGCGTTCATGTCGCAATACGCCTCGGCGCTGGCGGCGAACCTCGCCGCGATCGCGCCCGGCGATCTCGACATGGTCTTTTTGGGCTCGACCGGATCGGAGGCGATGGAGGCGGCTCTGAAGGTTGCCGAACAGGCGCAGGGCCCGGCCCGCTCGAAAATCCTGCACGCCGCGAACTCGTTCCATGGCAAGACCAAGGGCGTGCTCTCGATCACGGATTCGCACCTCTACCAGTCGCAGTTCAGGCTGGTCGAGAACCGGGTCAAGGCGCCGTTCGGCGACATCGCGGCCGTCAGGCAGGCGCTGGAAAGCGATCCCGCCATCGGCATCGTCGTGATGGAGACGGTGCAGGGCGGAGGCGGCATCGTCGAGGCGCCGCTTGGCTTCTGGCGCGAATTGCGCGCGCTCTGCGACAAGCACGACGTGCTCTGGGTCGCCGACGAGGTCCAGTGCGGGCTCGGCCGCACCGGCCAGTTCTTCGCCTTCGAGCGCGACGGCGTCGTGCCGGACGTGACCGCGCTGGCCAAGGCGCTCGGCGGCTCGAAGGCGGCTGTCGGCGCGATGATCGCCCGGCGCGAGATCTACATGAAGGCCTATGGCAAGCCCAAGACGGCGCTGATCCATGCGCAAGCCACGTTCGGCGGCATGGGCGAGGCCTGCATCTCGGCGATCGAGGGGCTGAACGTGCTCTATGAGGAAGACCTCATGGGCAACGCCCGGCGCCAGGGCGACTACCTGATCGGGCGGCTGAACGGGCTTTGCGTGAAGTATCCGAGCCTGCTCAAGGAGATCCGCGGGCGCGGCCTGATGATCGGCGTCGAGTTCAACGACATCAGCGAGACGATGCCGTTCGGGCTGAAACACATGATCGCGCTGCTCGACGACAAGCTGAAGGGTTCGCTCTGCGGCTTCGTCGGCGCGCTCTTGCTGAAGGATTACGACGTGCTCGTCGCCTTCACCGAGTACAACCGCAATGTCATCCGGCTCGAGCCGCCGCTGATCGCGACGCGGGCGGATTGCGACCGCTTCATCGACGCCCTCGACGACCTGCTAGGCCGCGGCATCACCCGCATCGTGACGGACTACCTGCGCAAGGTCGCCGTCGCGAAGGGCTGACACGATCGGTCCGATGCTCCAGGCGGGGGAGTTCGCGGCGATGAGGCCGCCGACGGCGAGCGCCCCGCCGACGCCCCAGCCATGGCCGCGATAGCGCGGTCGAGCTTCGGCGGTGGCGGCCGGCGTGACGGCGGCAACGCGGACAGCGCGATCTCGCGGAACGAGGCGGTCATGGTCGTGGCTCCTGAGGCCGGTCCGGGAGCGGACCATTCGCTCTCCATGCGCCTTGGTCGCGGCAGGGCGCCGGGAGGTTCAAGGATCGAGCGGATTGTTTTCGCAGGAGAGGTGCGCTCCCGTCCTTTCGTCAGGACCGGCCTTGCGCGGGCAATCCACGTCACGTTGAGCGCTCTGCACCCTGCGTCACCCGCCGCCAGAAGCTCGACGAGAATCCCGGATCGATGTGCCGGGCGAAGTCGCGCCAGTGCGGGAAGGAGGCCTCGAAGGTCGCGGGCGACATCCGCGCATCCTTGTAGGGATTGACCCGGCCGCCGGCGGCCAGCGTCACGCGGTCGAGTTCGGCCAACAGCTTTTCCGTGCGCGCGCCGCGATTGGGGAAGTCGAGCGTCAGGGTCGCGCCCGGGATAGGGAACGACATCAGGCCGGGCGAGGGCACGTCTCCGAACAGCTTCAGCACGGTCAGGAAGGAAGCCTCGCCCGAGGCCAGCGTCAGCCGCAGCATCTCCTCGACCGCGGCGCGCGCATCAGCCATCGGGATCGCGCACTGGAACTGGCGCAGGCCTTTCGGCCCATAGGCCCGGTTCCAGTCGCTGACCCGATCGAGCGGGTGGAAGAACGGGCGATAGGGGATGCGTCGCGGCTCCGGGCCGCGCGGCTGGGCGTTGCGGTAGAGCCAGTTGAAGGCGCGCAGCGTCAGCCCGTTGATCAGCGGCACGGGCGGCTTGATCGGAAAGGGCAGGGTCCGGCCCGGCCGGGCCGGCGGCGCATCCGATGCGGACGCGTGATTGGCGCGGAAGAAGACGCCGCGCCCGAAATTCGCGCCGCCCGCGAGCGAGTCGATCCAGGCGACGGTATAGTCGTGCGTCGCATCCGATTCCGCCGCGATCGCGAAGAAGCGGTCGAGCCCGTCGAAATGCAGCGCCTCCTGCATCATCTCCGGCGACGCGATCGGCATGAGCCGCAGGGTGACCTGCGTGATCAGCCCGGTCAGGCCGAAGCCGCCGATCGTGGCGGCGAAGAGTTCGGGATTGAGGTCGGGAGCGCAGGTCAGCCGGCTGCCGTCCGAGCGCATCAGCTCGAAGGCCCGGACATGGCGGCCGAAGCTGCCGGCGCGATGATGGTTCTTGCCGTGGACGTCGTTGGCGAGCGCGCCAGCGACGGTGACGAAGGCCGTGCCCGGCGTGACCGGCGGGAACCAGCCGGCCGGCACGACGAGCTTCAGGAGGTCGTCGAGCAGCGCGCCGGCCTCGCAGGTGACGAGGCCGCTTTCGCGGTCGAACGTCAGCACCCGGTCGAGCCGCCGGCCGAGGATCAGCGCGCCGCCGTCGTTGAGACAGGAATCGCCATAGGAGCGGCCATTGCCATAGGCCAGGACGGGACCGGGCTGCCGCGCGGGTCCGGCGCACCAGTCCTGCGGCGTCACGAGGCTGGTGTCCCTGGCGACGAGCCCGCCCCAGGACCGGCATCCGGCGGCGTCTTCGGTCACGGCAGGACCGTCGCCGCGACCATGATCGCGACCACGAGCACGCCCATCAACTGGCTGCGCCAGTCGCGGATCATGAAGACCAGCGGGTCGTCGGGCATCTGGCCGCGACGCGCCAGGAACCAGACGCGCGCCATCTGGTAGAGGATGATCGGGCAGATCAGCCAGATCACTTCCGGATGGCGGTAGAGCTCCTTGACGGCGGCCGAGTCGACATAGAGCGCCATGATCAGCGCGCAGGTGCAGCCCGACGCCATGCCGAGCTGCGACAGCGCCTCGATGTCCTCGGCCTGATAGCCGCGCCCGGCCTTCTTCAGTCCCGACTGGTCCTGCGTGATCCTGAGTTCGGCGTAACGCTTCACCAGCGCGAGGCTTAGGAACAGGAACATCGAGAAGGCGAGCAGCCAGGAGGAGAGCGGGATCGCGGCGGCCGCATTGCCGGCGAGGATGCGCAGGGTGTGCAGCGCCGCGAGCCCCAGCACGTCGACCAGCAGCTTGCGCTTGAGATAGAACAGATAGAGCAGCGCCAGGACGAGATAGGCGCCGAGCGCCAGCACGAAGAGCCAGGGCTTCGGCAGCAGCAGCGCCAGCGCGAAGGCGGCTCCCAGCAATAGCGGCGCCGTCATGTAGGCTTGGGCGGCGGTGATCTCTCCCGCCGCGAGCGGGCGCTTGCACTTGGTCGGGTGGCGCCGGTCGGCCTCGACGTCGACGATGTCGTTGAGCAGGTAGATCGACGAGGCCAGCAGGCTGAAGGCGACGAAGGCGACGACGCCATGGCCGATCGCGGCGAGATCGAAGACGTCATGGTTGAGCAGGATCGGAATGAAGACGAGGCCGTTCTTGAGCCAGTGATGTGGCCGCATCGCCCTGATCATCGCGGTCGGTAACATGTGCAGAACTCGTTCCGGTCCGTAGATTTCCTGTCCCGGGCGGCGGCGTGAACGGCAAAACAGCGCCGAACTCTCGCGCATCAGCGCTCCGGTCGCGAAGTCTTACTGTGGAAATTGCTAAACCCGGGTGGACGAGCGGAATTCGATCCATCGCCTTCGCCCGCCATGCTTAACGATTGGCTTCGCAATCTCACGGCCGGCAGCCGGACAGGCGCGCAAGCGCGCGGAGGATGCGACCTTTCCATGAACGACCGTCAACAGATCGCCGGTCGCTCGCTTGCAATGGCGCGTCCCGCGTCCGATCGTAGCCTCAGGCCCGTCCGGACGGGCTTGAGCCGGCGACGCCAGTCGCGGGCCGTCCATCTCCGATCGGTCCGCCAGGTCATGAAGCGATGAACGAGACGGCCGCTGCGAACCGCGAGCGACTTCTTGTCGTCGAGGACGATCCCGTCACGCGCGCCATGATCGCCGGCTATTTCACCGATCAGGGCTTTCGCGTCGAGGAGGCCGACAGCGTCGCCGAGGCGCGCCGGGCGGTGCGCCGGCTCAAGCCGGAACTGGTCTTCCTCGACGTCGTGCTGCCGGACGGCGACGGCTTCGACTTCGCCAAGGAGATGCAGGGCGTCTCCGACGCCGGAATCATCTTCGTGACGCGGCGCGACACCGATATCGACCGCATCGTCGGCCTCGAACTGGCCGGCGACCACTACGTCGCCAAGCCGGTCAACCTGCGCGACCTGCTGGCGCGGGCGCGCTCGCTGCTGCGCCGCCGCAAGATCGAGCGCGAGACGGCGCGCCGCTCGACCACGATCACGTTCGGTCCCTTCATGATCGACCTGCTCAGGCGCGAGCTCGCCACCGTCAACGGCGACCCGATCCGGCTGACGCGCGGCGAGTTCGATCTGCTGGCGGCTCTCGTCGACAGCAACGGCCGCCCGCTCAGCCGCGACTACCTGATCGAGGTGGTCAGCAACCGCCATGGCGAGGTCGACGCCCGCACGGTCGACGCGCTGGTGGCCCGCCTGCGCCGCAAGCTCACCGGCGCGGGCGAGCCGGGCGTGATCGCGACCGTCAGCGGAATCGGCTACAAACTCGGCATCTTCGCCGAACGCAACGCCTGAGCCGGCCGGACCGGCGGCCCGGCGGCATCGTCTCGCAGCATGACGAGCGCATCGCTGCGCGCTTGCGCGAGCCGCGCCACCGCATCCGCGAGCTCGTCGAAGGGGGCGCTGGCGGCTGCGGCTTCGAGCGCCGCCGCCTGCGCCACCGCGGGCCCCAGGCCGAGCGCCGAGGCGGAGCTGGCGAACTGGTGGGCGACGCGTTCCAGCGTCCTGCGATCGGCTTCGCCGAGCGCCTCCTGCAACGCCGCGATCTGCGCCTTCGAGACCGTGGCGAACAGTCCGAGCAGTTCCCCCAGCCGCGAGCCGCCGATCAGCTTCTTCTGCTGGTCGAGGAAGCCGCGATCGACCGGGCGGTCGGTCCGCAGCGTCACGCCGGCGACGCGGCCGCGCCGCTTGCGGCCGCGCCCGAGCGCCTGCAGCAGCGCCGCCGAGGTCGCGGGCTTGGACAGGATCGTGCCGAGCCCGGCCTGCCGCAGCCGGCGCATCGTCTCCGGCGAGACATCGGCCGTCAGCGCCACGATCTCGGGCTGCGCGATCGTGGCCATCGCCCGGACCGCCCTGGCCGTCTCGATGCCGTCGATGCCGGTCATGTGCATGTCGAGCAGCACGACGTCGACGCGCTGGCGGCCGAGCAGCGCCAGCGCCGCCTCGCCCGACGCCGCCGTCAGCGCGCGGTGGCCGGCCTTGCCGATCATGATGCGCGCGACCTCGCGGGTCACGGGTTCGTCGTCGACCACCAGCACGCTCAGAGGCGCTTCCGCCGCCGTTTCCACGGCGGGCGGCGCGGGCGCCTTGGCGGCGGGGGCCGGAAGCCGCACGGTGAAGGCGCTGCCCTTTCCGGGCGCGCTCTCCAGCGCGAGATCGCCGCCCATCAGCGCCACGAGCTTGCTGCAGATCGCGAGTCCCAGCCCGACGCCGCCGGAGCGGCGGCCGGTCTCGGGATCGACCTGGACGAAGTCCTGGAAGATGCGGCCCTGCATCGCGGGCTCGATGCCGATGCCGGTATCGCGCACGGTGACGATCAGGCTCGCCGGCCGTCCCGGTTCTGCCGGCGCGATCTCGGCGCGGAGCACGATCTCGCCTGCGTCGGTAAAGCTCACGGCATTGCTCAGAAGGTTGAGCGCCACCCGGTTGATCTTGGCCGGATCGCCGTTGAGCCAGGCCCTGGCGACGCGGTCGAGCTCCAGCTTGAGCGTCAGCCCCTTGCGCTCGGCGGCCGGGCGCAGAAGCGCGGCGGCGGCGGCCAGCAGCGGGCCGGGCTCGTAGTCGCGCAGATCGAGCGCGTCGGTCCCTGCCTCGAGCCGCGACAGATCGAGCGTGGCGTTGGCGAGGTTGATCAGCGTCTCGCCCGAGATCGCCGCCATCTCGACCAGGCGGCGGTCGCGTTGGCTCATGCGCTTGCGGTCGAGGATCTCCAGCACGCCGAGCACGCCCGAGAGCGGCGTGCGGATATCGTGCCCGACGACGGCCAGGAAGCGCGATTTCGCCTTGGTCGCCTCCTCCGCCACGCGGCGCGCCTGCTCGGCCGCGCGCTGGCCGGCGGAGGCCTGGTCCAGCGCCAGCGCCAGCGCCGCCGTGCGCTGCGTGACCTTGTCCTCCAGCACCGCCCGGCTTTCGCGAAGGCGCTCGGCCATCAGGTTGAACTGCCGGCCGAGTTCCTCCAGCTCGTCTCCGGTGTCGATCGCGATGCGCTCGTCGAGCCGGCCCTCGCCGATGCGCGCCGCGCCGTCGCTCAGCGCCCGGACCGGCGCGACGAGGCGGCGGCTCAGCACGACGCTGCCGATCACGGCCAGCAGCAGCGCCGCGACGAGCACGGCGAGCGAACGCAGGATCGAGGCGCGGATCGGCGCCAGGGCCTCGCTCTGCGGCAGGTCGACCACGACGAACCAGTCGAGCTCGGGCACGGCGGCCAGCACCGACAACACCGGCCGGCCCTCGATGTCGACGGTGGAGAGGCCGGGGCTGCCTGGCCCGCGCGGCGCGGCGCCGTCCGCATGAGCCTTCAGCAATGGCGCGAGATCGGTGTTGCGCAGGACGAAACGCAGATCGGGATGCGCGATCAGGCGGCCCGAGCGCTCGACCGCATAGGCCCGCCCCGCCTCGCCGACCTTGAGCCGCGTCACCAGCTCGCGGATGAAGGTCAGGTTGATCGTGGCGAGCGTCGCGCCGCTCCCCGAGGCGGAGCGCTTGGCGAGCCGGATATAGGGTTCCGAGCCGCGCCGGAACTCGACCTGCCCGAAGGCGACGCCGTCGCGCATGGCGGCCTTGAAGAGCGCGTCGTCCGACCAGTCCCGGCCCGAGCGCATGCTGTCGCGCTCGGAGCGCGACAATGCGATCACCTCGCGCCCGGTCCGGTCGACCCTGCGCAATTCGGTGATCGACGAGACCTGCCGCAGCAGGCGCAGGCCGTCGAGGCGGGCTTCCTCGTCGGGCGCGGCGCTCTGGCTGTTGACCGCGACCCAGTCGAGCTGGCGGACGATATCGCCGACGAAGCCGCCGATCCGCTCCGCCGCGGCCTGGGCCTGCTCCTGCTGGACGCGCACGATCAGCGCGCGCTGGTCGGAGAACGCGAAGATCGTGCCGATCAGGCCGTTGAGCCCGAGCGCCAGCGCGATCGCCGAGCCGACGAAGATCGCATATTTCCGCGCCAGCGCGCCGCGCGGACGCAGGTCGAAGCCCGGCGCGCTCACGAGATGATCCGCGCCGCGCGCACGCGCAGCGACGTCGGGATGGAGAGGCCGAGCGAGGCGGCGGCGCCCTCGTTGATGACCAGCTCGAAGGCGCGCGCGAATTGCACCGGCAACTCCGAAATGCTGGCGCCGCGGAAGATCAGGTCGACATAGCCGGCGACCATCTCGTCATTGTCGTTGCGCGCCCCGGTATAGGACATCAGGCCGCCATTCAGCGGAAAGGTCTCGTAGCAATACATTGCCGGCAGGCGATGCGCCGTGACGCTGGCGATGATTCGTCCGGCGGCGCGAAAGGTGAAGCTGTCGGGCGGAAGAAACAGGCCGGTCTCGGGCGTTCTCGCCAGTTCGCCGAGCACGGCGTCGATCTGCGCCAGGTCGCTGATCGGCGCGCTGACGATGGAGACTCCGGCCTCAGAGGCGTGACGGCGCAGATTGTCCAGATAGGTCGCGCCGGCGGCCGGCGCGGTGGCCGGATTGAACAGGACGCCGATCCGCGACAGGGACGGCGCCAGTTCCTTGAGCAGCTCGATCCATTTCGCCGCCATGCCGGGGTCGTTGTTGCTGAAGCCCGTGGCGTTGCCGTCCGGCCGCTCGAGCGAGCGCATGAAGCCGCTGCCCACTGGATCGGAAGCGGTGGAGAACAGGACCGGTATCGTCTTCGTGGCGGCGAGGATCGCGGCCGTCTCGGTGCTGGACCCGGCGATGATCAAATCCGGGTTCAGCGCGATCGCCTCCGCCACGGCTCTTTCGAGCCCGCCGACCTCGGCCCCGACGGAACGGAACTGGAGGCGCAGGTTGCGGCCCTCGATCCAGCCGCGCTTGGTCAGATCCGCGCGCAGCGCGGCCGTCCGCGACGCGGCGACCGGATGGTCGAGCGGGATCCCGACGACGAAGGCGATGAGCCGCTCGCGTTCGGCCGCGTGCGCCGGCCCGCGCCAGAGCGGCAGCGACGCGATCGACAGAAGGGCAGTGCGGCGCAGCATATCGGGGCCGGGAATGCGTCGCGCCGGCGCGAGGCTCGCTCCGGCAGGGCCGCAACGGTGCCATGTTCGCGGCGAGGCGTCGAGAGCGCGACGCGCGCCGGTCCGCGCTCAGGCCGGCGCGGCCATGCTGCGCATGCGCTCCCAGCGCCGTGTCGACATCGCCGGCGTTCAGCGCCAGGCCGAAGCCGAAGCGCAGCACGTCGCCGCGATGGTCGGCCGCGACGCCGAGGCCAGGCCAGCGCCGTCTCAAGCGCGCCGGCGAGCGGCGTCCGGAAGGCGAGGAAATTGCCATGGGCGGCGGAGCGGGGCGGAATTACTTCAAACTTAAAATGATTTCTTTGGACCGGCAAGCGATCCCGACGCCGTAGGCCTCCCGCATCGTGACGCGGCGCGCGGCTTCGCGCCTTGCCGCCCCTGACAGCCTCTGTCGGAACTGTCGGCCAAGCCATGCCGTGGAACGCGACGCGGGATGGCGCGTTGGCGCGGAACCGGCGGCTCGCCTTCGAGCATGGCGCGAGGGTTGCGGAGCGTGGCGAGGAGACGGCGATGCGGCAGGCTCTGATCGGCAAGGACGATTCCGTCGCGGCTGGTGCGCTCGCGCGCTTCGCGACGCTGCAGGACTGGCGTCGCCAGATCGCCGATCTCTATGCCGCGGTGCGCGCGCTGCCGCCGGAACAGGGGTTCGGGCGGTGGCGCGGCGTGCGCGACCGGCTGTTTCGCGGCCACCCGCAATCGCCGCTGGCCGCGACGCGCCGGGGTCAGTTCGCCGGCATCAACTATTACCCCTACGACCCGAAGCTGCGCTTCGAGGTGGCCTTGAGCCCGGCCATCGGACGCGAGACGATCCGGGTCGAGGCCGGCAGGGACGGCCTGATGACGCTCCTGCCCTTTGCGCTGACGGACGGGCTGGAAGGCCCGCTCGGCAGGGAGCTGACGCTCTACTGGATCGAGAGCTATGGCGGGGGGACCTTCCTGCCCTTCGGCGACGCGACCAATGGCGAGGAGAGCTTTTCGGGCGGGCGCTACCTGCTCGATACGATCAAGAGCGCCGATCTCGGCACGACGCCCGGCGGCAGCACGATCCTCGACTTCAACTTCTCCTATTATCCGTCCTGCGCCTATTCGGAGGCCTGGGTCTGCCCGCTCTCGCCCTTCGAGAACCGCTTGCCGGTCGCGGTGCGCGCCGGCGAACGCGATCCGCTGTCGTGAGCCCCGGAGGCAGCGCGCTTTTGCCGCGGCACGCCGCTTGCGTGGCCGTTTCACGCTTTCCCGCCGGCGTCGCTTGCGCCGGACGTCACAGCCGCTAGCCTGATCGCCAGACCGAACGAAGAAGGATCGAGACCCATGCGCCTCGCCAGAACGCTGCTCGCCGCCGCCGCGCTGATCGCGGCCGGCCTCTCCACCGCCGCCGCGCAGACGATCAAGATCGGCTCGAAGAATTTTACCGAGCAGTTCATCGTCGCCGAGCTTTACGCCGCCGCTCTGGAGAACGCCGGCTTCAAGGTCGAGCGCAAGATCAATCTCGGCGGCACGCTCGTCGCCCATGAAGCGCTGAAGAGCGGCGCGATCGACCTCTATCCGGAATACACCGGCACGGGCCTGAACGCCGTGATGAAGGCGCAAGGCGTGACCGAGACCGACCCCGAGAAGGTCCGCTCCATGGTCAAGGCCTTCTACGAGAAGGAGTTCAACCTGACCTGGCTGAAGCCGTCCGGCATCAACAACGGCTACGCCATCGCGGTCCGGCCCGAGACGGCCAAGGAATTCAACCTCAGGACGCTGTCCGATCTCGGCAAGGTCGCGAACAGGCTCAGGCTCGGCGCCGGCACCGAATTCGTCGATCGTCGCGACGGCGTCAAGGGGCTGGAGGAGGTCTATGGGATCAGGTTCGCCGAGTTCAAGCAGTTCGCCGCGCTGCGCCTGCGCTACGAGGCGCTGAACCAGAAGCAGATCGAGGTCGCCAACGGCTTCTCGACAGACTGGCAGATCGCGGCCGAGCGTTTCGTGGCGCTCGACGACGACAAGTCGCTGTTCCCGCCCTATTTCCTCGCCCCCGTGGTGCGCCGCGAGATCGAGGCCAATCCGAAGATCGTCGAGATTCTCGACAAGGTCGGCGCCGCGCTCGACAATCCGACGATGCAGGAGCTGAACCGGCAGGTCGAGGTCGACAAGAAGGAGCCGCGCACCGTGGCGGCGACGTTCCTGAAGACCAAGGGGCTGGTGAACTGAGCGTGGTGAAGCCTGCCGAGGCGGGGGAACGGCATCCCCCGGTCGTCCTCGGGGGAAAGCCAATCGGCCACGAGTCGATCTCGGCGATCGCCCTCGATCTCGCGCCAGTGCGTCTGCATGGATCGGTCGGCCCTCGCCTGGAGGCGGCGCGCGCGATCGTGCTGCGCGCGCTGGAGCGCGGCGACAGCGTCTATGGGCTGACCACGGGACTGGGCGCGGCGGTCGATACGCGCCTCGACGCCGAGGCGATCCCGGCCTTCCAGGCACGCGCGATCCAGGCGCGGGCTGTGGGCGTCGGCGATACGATGTCCACCGAGGAGGTCCGCGCCGTGATGGCGGCGCGTCTCGTCGCCATCTGCCACGGCATGTCCGGCATTTCGCCCGAGCTTGCCCAGACGATCGCCGCCATGCTGAACGCCGGCGTCCATCCGCTGGTCCGGCGGATCGGTTCGCTCGGCGAGGCCGATCTGAGCCCGCTTGCGCAGGCTTTCCTGCCGCTCGTCGGCATGGGCGAGGCCGAGTTCCGGGGGGCGGTCATGCCGGGCGGCGAGGCGATGGCGGCTGCGGGCATCAAGCTGCCCGTGCTCGGTCCCAAGGACGGACTTGCCCTGCTCAACGCCAATGCGCAGAGCGTCGGGCTGGGCGCGTTGGCGGTCAAGGCCATGCAAAAGGCGCGGCATGCCGGCTTGACGGCTGGCGCGCTCTCCCTCGAAGGCTTTCGCGCCAATCTGTCGCCGCTCGACGACGATCTCGCCGCCTTGCGGGCCATGCCCGGGCACGAGGTCGGGGTCAGGTTCTTGCGCGACCTTCTGTCAGGCAGCGATCTGTTCGAGCCCGGACGCGCGCGCCGGCTGCAGGATCCGATCTCCTTCCGATGCCTTGCCCCCGTCGCCGGACATGCCGTCAATGCCGTCGCGGCCGCGAGCCTCGCCGTCGACAACGAGCTCGCCAGCGCGCCCGATAGCCCGGCCGTGCTGGTCGCGCGCGACACGCTGCTCTCCAGCGTCAACTTCGACACCACCGAGCTCGCGTTGACGTTTGAGGCCGCCGGCCTTGCGCTCTCGCATCTGGCCGCCGCCTCGGCGGCGCGCATCGTCAAGCTGATGTCGCCGGCGATGAGCGACCTGCCGCGCTTCCTGACGCGCCATGGCGAAACGCATGCCGGTTTCGCCACCAGCCAGAAGACAGCCGCCGCGCTGGAGGCGGAGATCCGCCACCTCGCCCTGCCGCTCGGCGCGATGACGCTGCCCGTCGCCGACGGCGTCGAGGATTACGCGCCGATGACGCCGGCCATCGTCGAGAAGACGCACGCCATCGCCAGGCGCCTGATGCGGCTGGCGGCGATCGAACTGGTGGCGGCGGCGGAGGCGGTCGATCTGCGCGGGGCGATCACGCTCGGGCGCGGCACGCAGGCCGCGCATCGCTTCGTGCGCCGTCATGTCGCCCGTCTCGACGACGACCGGCCGATGGGGCGCGAATACGAGGCGCTGGCGCTGGCGATCGAGCGCGGCGAGCTGATCCTGGCCGAGATGGCGACCGGCGACGAGGCCGCGTCATGAGCGCCCCGTCATGACCTGGGCGATCGAGAACTGGGACCGGCTGCTGGTCGCGCTCTGGGAGCATGTCCGGCTGGTCGGCGCGGGCCTCCTGATCTCGCTTCTGATCGGCCTGCCGCTCGGCGTGCTCTCGGCGCGAAGGCCGCGCGTCTATCTCGCCGTCCTGCTGGTCTCGGGCGCGCTCTACACCGTGCCGGCGCTGGCGATCTTCGCGCTCTTGATCCCGGTGCTGGGGCTCGGCTTCGGCCCGGCGGTGGTCGCGCTGGTGATGTATGCGCTGCTGATCATCATCCGCAACGTGGCGACTGGCCTGCGCGAGATCTCGCCCGACATCCTCGACGCCGCCGACGGCATGGGTTTCGGCCGCTGGCGCAGGCTTTTCGCGATCGAACTGCCGCTGGCTTTGCCGGTGATCATCGCCGGCATCCGCATCACCGTGGTGACGCAAGTCTCGGTCGCCACCGTCGCCGCCTTCATCAACGCCGGCGGCCTGGGCGACATCATCTTCCAGGGCATCACCCAGGATTTCGGCGAGAAGGTCGTGGTCGGCGCGGTCGCGACCTCGGCGCTCGCCATCGCCTGCGACGAGAGCCTGCGCCGGGTCGAGCTTTCCTTGCGCGCCGCACAGGCGGAGAGCGCCTGATGTGGCAATGGATCACCGACAACCCCGGCATCTTCGGCTCGGCGCTGAGAAATCACCTGCAGTTGTCGGCTGTGGCGCTCACGGCCGTGATCCTGATCGCGCTGCCGCTCGGGCTCGCGCTGACGCGCCGGCGCGGCCTCGCCAACGCCGCCATCGCCATCGTCAACATCCTGCGCACGGTGCCGTCGCTCGCGCTGCTGGTGATCATGCTGCCGCTGCTCGGGACCGGCTTCCTGCCGTCGGTGGCGGCCCTGACGCTCTACGGCCTGCCGGCGCTGTTGCTGAACACCTATACCGGCCTGGTCGAGGTCGACGCCGACATCGTCGAGGCGGCGCGCGGGCAGGGCCTGTCGGACCGCCAAGTAATGGCGCGGATCGAGATCCCGCTCGCCTTGCCGGTGATCTTCGCCGGCATCCGCACGGCCGCGGTCCAGATCGTCTCGGCGGCGACGCTCGCGGCCTTCATCGGCGGCGGAGGCCTGGGCGAGCTGATCACCGCCGGCATGGCCAATTTCAACTTTCCGCAGCTGATCGCGGGCGCGGTCGCGGTGGCGCTGCTGGCGCTGTTCGTCGAGCTCGCCTTCGCCGGGGTGGAGCGGTTGATGACGCGGCAATCGCGCATGGGGGCGTCATGACGATCCGGTTCGAGGCCGTCACCAAGATCTTCCCAGGCGTCGCGCGGCCGGCCGTCGACGCGCTCGACCTGACGATCGAAAAGGGCAGGATCTGCGTGCTGATCGGCCCGTCGGGCTGCGGCAAGACCACGACGATGCGCATGGTCAACCGGCTGATCGAGCCGACCTCGGGGCGCATCTTCGTCGGCGACAAGGACGTGACGACGGGCGATCCGGTCGAACTGCGCCGGCATATCGGCTACGTCATCCAGCAGATCGGCCTGTTCCCGCACATGACCATCGCGGAGAACGTCGCGACGGTGCCGAAACTGCTCGGCTGGCCGGAGGCGCGGACGCAAGCCCGCGTCGAGGAGATGCTGGCGCTGGTCGGGCTCGATCCGGGCCAGTTCATGGGCCGCCATCCGCGCCATCTCTCGGGCGGCCAGCGCCAGCGCGTCGGCGTCGCGCGCGCGCTCGCGGCCGATCCGCCGGTGATGCTGATGGACGAGCCCTTCGGGGCGGTCGACCCCGTGGTGCGCGGCCGGCTGCAGGACGAGTTCCTGGCGATCCTGCGCCGGCTGGAGAAGACCGTGATCCTCGTGACGCACGACATCGACGAGGCGATCCGCATGGGCGACGTCGTCGCGATCATGCGCGACGGCGGGCTGGTTCAATACGACACGCCGGACCGTCTGCTGGCCGCGCCGGCGAACGATTTCGTCGCCGATTTCGTCGGAGCCGACCGGGCGCTGCGGCGGCTTTCGCTGGTGCGCGCCGGCGATCTCGTCGAGCCCGGCGAAGCGGCCGCCGGGCCGCGTCTCTCGGTCGAAGCGAGCCTGCGCGATGCGCTCGCAGCCATGCTCGCGGCCGGCGCGGACGAGGCGACGCTGGCCGACGCCGACGGCAGGGCGATCGGCAAGGTGACGATGGCCGCGATCCGCGCGCGCGGCGCGGCGGCCTGACGCTCAGGCCGGCGCGGGGTCCCTCTCGCCGCATTGCGCCAGCATGGCGCGGGCGATCTCGGCCTCGCCCATGATCGTCAGCGTCGCGCCGCATTTGGTCAGATGCGCGACAGCCGCGTCCGAATGGGCGCGCGCGATGATCGGCAGGTCGGGATTGTCGCGCCGCGCCTGCTCGCAGACCTGCCCCGCCTCGAAATTCTCCGGAATCGCCACGAAGAGCCGTTTCGCCCGCGCAAGACCCGCCGCCGCCAGCACGGCCGGATCGGCGGCGTTGCCGGCCAGGACCTCGGCTCCGTCGCGCTTCGCGGCGGCGATGGCCTCGGGCTGCTCCTCGATCACGAGCAGAGGCCGGCCCTGCCCGGCAAGGCCCGCGCCGAGCAGCGCGCCGACCCGGCCGTAGCCGACCACGACCATGTGGTCGGACAGGGCGGTGGGGACGATGTCGCGCTCCGGCTCCGGCTCGGCGCCGGCGGCGCTGGCTTTCGGCTTCGGCGGGCTGGCTTCCGTGGCGAAACGGTCGACCAGCGCGAACAGCACCGGATTGAGCAGGATCGAGAGGATCGCGCCGGCGAGGATCAGGTCGCGGCCCTGCTCGGGCAGGAGCTTCAGCGAGACGCCGAGACCGGCGAGGATGAAGGAGAATTCGCCGATCTGCGCGAGGCTGGCGGAGATCGTCAGCGCGACCGCGTCGGATCGGCCGAAGGCGCGCATGATCAGCCAGGCCGCGAGCGACTTGCCGATCAGGATGATCGCCAGCGTCGCGATCAGCGGCAGCGGCGCGCGCAGCAGGATGCCTGGGTCGAACAGCATGCCGACCGAGACGAAGAACAGCACCGCGAAGGCGTCGCGCAGCGGCAGCGATTCCTCCGCCGCGCGCTGGCTCAGCGGCGACTCGCTCAGCAGCATGCCGGCGAAGAAGGCCCCGAGCGCGAAGGAGACGCCGAACAGGCTCGCCGCCATGAAGGCGACGCCGAGCGCGATCGCCAGCACCGCCAGCCGGAACAGTTCGCGCGAGCCGGTATGGGCGACCCAGTGCAGGATCCAGGGGATGACCCGGCGGCCGACGATCAGCATGAAGGCGACGAAAGCGCCGACCTTGGCCAGCGTCAGCCCGAGCACGCCCCAGAGGCCGAGGTCGAAGCGGCCGGCCAGCGGCACGGGCGCGCCGGGGTTCGCCCCGTTCAGCGCGTCGGCGAGCGCCGGGATCATCACCAGCGCCAGCACCATGGCGAGATCCTCGACGATCAGCCAGCCGACCGCGATCCTGCCCTTCTCGGTCTGGACGAGCCGGCGCTCCTGCATCGCGCGCAGCAGCACGACCGTGCTGGCGACCGAAAGCGCCAGCCCGAAGACGAGGCCGGAGATCACGCTCCAGCCGAGCGACAGCGCGAGCCCCAGCCCGAGCAGCGTCGCCGCCGCGATCTGGACGAGCGCGCCCGGCACCGCGATGGCGCGCACCGAGAGCAGATCCTTCAGCGAGAAATGCAGGCCGACGCCGAACATCAGCAGGATGACGCCGATCTCGGCGAGTTGGTTCGCCAGCCCCTGATCGGCGACGAAGCCAGGCGTGAACGGGCCGACCGCGACGCCGGCGAGGAGATAGCCGACGAGCGGCGAGATCCTGAACTTCTGGGCGAGCGCCCCGAAGACGAAGGCAAGGCACAGGCCCGCGACGAGAATGGCGATGAGCGGGCCGTGATACATCGAATCTCCGGGTCGGATGAAGGATAACGCGATTTTCGAACTTGCGGTCTGGAGTCCGCGTTTTCAACCTTAGCGCGCCACTCGTGACGCCTTCGCAAAAATCATCGAGAGTGTTCGAATCAGGCCCGCCCGCTTGGGAAAGGCATCGACATGACACCGACGCTCCGGGCGCTCTGCGCCGCAGCCGCGATCCCGCTCGCGACGACGGCAGCACGCGCCGCCGAGCCCGCCTGCGAGCCGATCGTCAAGGCGAGCCTCGCCGGCCCGCAGCAGATCTCGCGTCAGCGCGTCTCGATGGCCGGCGTCGTGCTCGAAAGCGTGATGCTGAAGGATGCGATGTTCATGCGCGAGAGCCCGACCGCGCCCTGGCGTCGCATGCCGATGGACGGCGCGAAACGCCGCGCCGTGGCAGAACAGGCGCTCGTGATGCTGCCCTTCAGCCAGTGCGCGGGGCCGAGCTTCGAGACGCGCGGCGGGGTCGCGCTGGCGGTCTATTCCTACAAGCAAAGCAATCCGATGACGCCGGGCAAGCTCGATTCCAGCCGCATCTGGATCGGCCGCGAGGACGGCCTGCCGCGCCGGCTCGAATCCGACAGCGGCGTCGTCGCCGAGATCGAGTACGGGGATTTCAAGGCGCCGCAGTAGGGGGCGCCGTCGCTCTGACCTTTTCAGACCTTGGGCTTTTCCAGCAGGATCCGGCCCTGCTTCTCGACGCCGATCCTGAGCTTCTCGGCGAAGGTGGCGAGCAGCCAGGGCAACATCATCTCGATGCGGACGAAGCTATCCTCGACCGTGAGCTTGCCGCGCACCGTGTAGCCGAGCGCCACGACGCCGAAGCTGAGCTCGTTTCCGGCCCAGCTCTCCTCGACGAGCTGCATCTTGAGCAGGCCGAGCTTGTCGCGGATGCGGTCGATGCCGTCGCGCAGCCGCGACAGCGCCGCCTCGCGACCGAGTTCATGGGAAACGGTGATGCTGACGGGCTTGGCCATCCCTGATCAGTGGTGACGCGACCGCGCGATGTCCAGCGCGGCCGCGCAATTTTTCCGCACGCCAGCGGCGACGGCAGGCGCCCGCCTCAGGACGCGCGCTCGCTCAGCGCTCGCTGGCCATGGGCGGTGACGCGCCAGCGGCCGCCCCGCGGCTCGACGAGACCGCGGTCCTTCAGGCTGACCAGCATGCAATCGTCGAAGATGAAGCGGCTGGTCTCTTCGTCGAGGCTCTCGAGCGCGATCCATTCCGGATCGGACATGACGCCTGGAACGGCGATCTGGAGGTGCTGTGTTTCCATGCGCGTCTCCTTCCACTTCGAATCTCTGCTCGAATCCCCTTATCTCAGAAGACATCGCAGCGAATTTTGGCTTCGGCATGGCCGGCCTGCGTCGCCACTATGCCTTTGCCGGCTCCGCATCGAGCGCCTGGCTTGTGCGGATGGCGCGTCGGCGCGATGCTGGCCAGCGATGCGAGCCCGAAGGAAGCCGCCCTTGGCGACAGCACCGGCCGAACGAGGCGGCCCGCCGATCACGCCGGAGTTGAATCCGCCCGCGCCGCGCGGTCTGTGCACCGATTGCGGCGTCTCGCGCATGGCCGAGCCGAAGAGGTGCGGCACGGCCTGCCAGTTCATCCAGCCGGACTATCCCGCGCTGGAGCTGCGGGTGCATGGCCGAAGGCGCGATCCGCGGCGGCCGGACGAGCGCTTCTTCGGCCCGTTCCGCAGCATGCGCCGCGCCGCGCTGAAGGCTCCGCGCGAGGGCGCGCAATGGACCGGCATCACGACGCGGCTGGCCGAGCGCCTGCTGGAGGCGGGGCTGATCGACGCGGTGCTGACCATGGCGCCCGACCCTCATGATCGCTGGAAGCCCGTGCCGGTGATCGTGACGCGGGCGCAGGACATGGCGCGGTGCCGCGGCATGCGGATGGGCTATGCGCCGCTGCTCGCCCTTCTGGAGCCGGCGCGCGCGGCTGGCCACGAGCGGATCGCGCTCATCGGCATACCGTGCCAGGTCTATGCGTTGCGGGCGCTGGAGCGCGAGCTAGGCTTCGAGCGCATCTATGTCATCGGGACGCCATGCTCGGACAACACCACGACCGAGCGCTTCCACGAATTCCTGGCGCTGCTCAGCGATGCCCCGGAAACGATCACCTATCTCGAATTCCGCGCCGACTATCATGTCGAGCTGCGCTTCGACGATGGGCGGGTCAGGGCTATTCCGTTCCTGCGGCTGCCGCTGTCGAAGCTGCCGGGCGACTTCTTCCCACTGACCTGCCGGACCTGCGTCGACTACAGCAACACGCTGGCCGACATCACGGTCGGCTACATGGCCGGCGAAGGCCGGCAATGGCTGATCGTACGCAATGCGCGCGGGCAGGAGCTGCTCGACCTTCTGGGCGACGAGGTCGTTCTCTCGGAGCTCGGCGGCGCCGGCAAGCGCCATGGCTCGGTCAAGGGCTTCGCGGCCAATGTGGCGCGCGCCGCCGGCGGCCTGCCGCTCCGGGCGATGCCGGACTGGCTCCGGCCGCTGATGGGCTGGCTGATGCCGAGGATAGGCCCGCGCGGCCTCGAATTCGCCCGCGCCCGCATCGAGATGAAGGCGGTCGAGACGGTGCTGCATCTGCGCCGGGCCGAGCCGAGGCGGCTGCGCGCCATGGTTCCGAACCATATCTGGCCGCTGGTCGCACCCTATGGGCTCGCACCGGCGGAAGACGAGGCGCCGCGCCAGACGCCGCGCCAAGCCGCATCCGACTGAGCGGCTCCCGCGGCGTCAGCCAGTTTTTTCCACACCTCGACCGGAACTCTGCCGCCGCCCTGCCGTTCTAAGGGTTCGACAGGGATTTCAGCGATGGAGGTTCGCGATGGCGACCATGAACAAGTTTCCCCCGGACGTCCCGAAGGATTGGGACGAGTCCGGCGACGAGGCCGCGAACGCGACGTCGAGCCTGCGCGCCAAGGCGTCCAACCTCGCCGACAAGGCGACAGAGACCGTCAAGGACGGCTATGAGCGCGCCCGCGAGGCGGTGACCGAGATGGACCCGGTCGAGACCGCGCGCGAGGGCGGCCGGGCCGTGATCGACGCGGTTGAGCGCCACCCGATCGTCGCCTTCGGCCTGGGCGCGCTGAGCATGGGACTCGTCGCCTGGGCCGCCTTGCGCGAGCCGCCGCGGTCGCGCTACGAGCCCGACTACAATCGTCTGCGCAATCTGTTCAGCGGTTATGCGGGCGAAGCGGCCTCGACCGGCGAGAGCGCGCTGAAGAGCGGCGAGAAATGGCTGCGCGGCTATGGCGGCCAGGCGAGGGACTATGCCGAGCAGGCTCGCGACTATGCCGGCGACGGCGGCCGCATGATCGTGCATCGGGCCCAGAAGGAGCCGGTGGCCGCCCTGCTCGGGATCGGCATCGCGGTCTACGTTCTCGGCTCGCTGCTGAGCGGCTCGAGCCAGCCGGAGCCTGCCCCGCGCAAACGCACGGCGAACAGGCGCGCCTGATAGCTTGCCGGGCGGCATCTGGCTTGCCGAACATGAAACGGGCCCGGCGCAGCGCGCCGGGCCCGAATTGTCTTGTCGACCGGCGAGACCGTCAGGTCCCGGCCCGGATCACCACCAGCCGCGACGGCCGTAATAGCCATGGCCGTAATAGGAGCGGTTGTCGGCGGCGATCAGGGCGCCGCCGATCACGCCGGCGGCGACCCCGGCCGCAACCGCGCTGCCGGCCTCGTTCGAGGCGCGCCGGTTCTCCACATAGTTCGCCGAGCGGCACTGCTGATAGGCGCGGGTGCCTGGGCGGAAACCCTGCGCTTCGCAGGTCACCTCGGCGTCGGCCAGCGATTCCTGCGCGGTCTGACAACCGGCGAGCAAGGCGGCCAGGGCGCCGACAATCAAGAGGGTACGCATTCTGATTTTCCTTTCAGCCTCCCAAGATGCGGCCGGACTACAATCCAACTGCTCTTCGAGGTCAAGCACGCTCATGTAGAAGAGGTTAAGCGCGCGGCGCATAAGCTGGGCGGAACCTTGCCGTCGGTTGCCGGTTTCGAGATCAGCCGGCCTTTCGGGCAGGCTTCTCGGCCGCCTTCCCGGACCGGACGATCGTCTCGATTTCGAGCGCGGGCCGGCCCGACTTCTCGGCGATCACCCGGTCCTGCTCGGCGATGGCGCCGCGCGCCGGCTCGTCGCCGTCGAGGCCGCCGAGAAGGGCGTTCGGCACGCGCCTGTTGGAGGTGCGCGAGCCGTCGACATAAAACACGTCGAACATCACGAACTCGGCCTCGAGCGGCTTGGATTTCTTGCGGGCCATGGTCTGTCCTTTCGCGGATGGGCGCCGCCGGTTCCTTTCGGGAAGGACGTGGCGGCTGCGCAAGGCCCGGCCTGATCGAAGTGGCGGGCGAAAGCGGGTCGCGGCGACGCCTAGACCATGGCCGGCCTCGAGGCAATGCGCGTGACGGCGTCCGCATGGCCGGCAGGACGCCGCGGGCTTGTTGAACGCGCGCCAAACCGCTTAGCTCGCGAGGCGCGCGCAGGGTCGCGCAAGGGGGTTCGCGGCAGTGAAAGCGCTGATCGTCGGCGGCGTCGGCTTCGTCGGGCTGAACATCGCCGAGCATATGCTCGGCCGGGGCGACGAGGTCGTGCTGCTGGACCGCGCGCCTTTGCCCGAGGCGGCATCGCGCGCCTTCGCGGCGCTGCCCGGCACGCTCCGCGGCGTCGCCGGCGACGTCACCGACCGCGAGGCCATCGCGAACGCCGTGACGCCCGGGCTCGACGTCGTGGTGATGGGCGCGGCCATCACCGCCGGCTCCGCCCGCGACGCGGCCGATCCCGAAACGATCTTGCGGGTCAACCTGCTGGCGCAGGTGCCGCTGATCGCGGCGGCGCGCGACGCGGGCGTCCGCCGCGTGATCAATCTGAGTTCGGCCGCGGCCTATGGCGCGGCCGGCGAGCGCCACGCGACGCTCGACGAGACGACGCCGGGCGAGCCCGTCGGGCTCTATGCGATCACCAAATGGGCGAGCGAGCGCGTCGCCCGGCGGCTCGGCTCGCTCTGGAGCGTCGATCTCGTCTCGCTGCGGCTGAGCGGCGTCTTCGGCCCCTGGGAGAGGGCGACCGGCGTGCGCGACACGCTGAGCCCGCATTGCCAGATCCTCGCGGCGGCAGTCATGGGCGAGCCGGCATTGCTGCAAAGGCCCGGCCTGCGCGACTGGATCTTCGCGCCCGACGTGGCCGAAGCGGTGCGCGCCGTCGCCGCCGCGCCTGCGCTGGCGCACGACCTCTACAACGTCTCGTCGCGCCGCCGCGCGACCGCGCTCGGCTGGGGCCGGGCCTTGGCGCGGCATTTTCCGGGCTTCGTCTGCCGGCTGGCCGAGCCGGGCGAGGCGGCGACGATCGACCTGCATTCGGCGACCGACCGCGCCCCGCTCGCGACGGGGCGCCTGGCCGAGGATCTCGGCTGGGAGGCTCCGACCGGGGCCGATGACTCCGCCGCCGCGCTCGCCGCCTGGTGGCAGGCGCATGGCCGCGCCCTGGAGACGACGCGATGAGGCTCGCGGGCAAAGTCGCGCTGATCACCGGCGGCGGCTCCGGCATAGGCCGGGCGACGGCGCTGCTGTTTGCGCGTGAAGGCGCGCAGGTCGCCGTCGTCGATCGGGATGGCGAGGGCGCCGCCGCCACGCTGGCAAAGATCGCCGCCGCAGGCGGGCAGGCGCTGACCCGGGCCGGCGATGTCGGCCTGCCCGGTTTCGCCGATGAGGTCGCCGAGACCGTGCTGACGCGGTTCGGCCGCATCGACATCCTGGTCACGGCCGCCGGCTTCTCCTGCGGCGGCACGGTGACGACGACCGCGCCCGATGACTGGGACGCCGTCTTCCGCGCCAATGTCGGCGGCGCCTTCCTGTTCGCGCGCGCCGTCATCCCGGCGATGCAGCGGCAGGGCGGCGGCGCGATCGTCACCTTCGCCTCGCAGCTCGCGCTCGCCGGCGGGCGCGGCAACAGCGCCTATATCGCCGCCAAGGGCGCGATCCTGAGTCTGACCCGGACGATGGCGCTGGACTATGCCGGCGACGGCATCCGGGTCAACGCGGTCGCGCCAGGCGCGATCGACACGCCGATGCTGCGGCGCAGCTTCGCCCGCCATGCCGAACCGGAACCGATCCGCGAGGCCTCGCGCAAACGCCATGCGATGAAACGCTTCGGCACGGCCGCGGAGGTCGCCCATGCGGTGCTCTATCTCGCCAGCGACGAAGCCTCCTTCGTCACCGGCGCGACGCTGCCGGTCGATGGCGGCTGGCTTGCGGCGTGAATTTCCTTCACCTTCCCCGCTCTTGCGGTGGGGAAGGCCGGGTGGGAGGCGGGTCGATCGGGCGAGACAAACTCGAGCACCCGGTCGGACCGCCCCCTACTCCTCACCATCGCAAGAGCGGGGGGAACCGGATGCGTCGCGCTCTGCTATGCGGCGCTCGTCTTGCGGCTACGACCAATTCCGGCATGATCGCCGCATGGGCGCGCAACCATGAAGCATGACGGCCTCTCAGTCCTCGAAAGCCGGATCGCGAGCGACCTCGCCCGCATCGCCCATCCGCGCGCGCCCTGGCTCGCGCCCGTGCCGGGGCCGGACGGCGAGCCGGCCTTCGACGTGATCGTGGTCGGCGGCGGCCAGTCCGGCCTCGCCACCGCCTTCGGTCTGCTGCGCTCGCAGGTTCGCAACATCCTCGTCCTCGACAAGGCGTCGGCCGGGCAGGAAGGCCCGTGGCGCTCCTATGCGCGCATGCGCACTTTGCGCAGCCCGAAGGACTTCACCGGCCCTGATCTCGACGTTCCGAGCCTGACCTACCAGTCCTGGCACGAGGCGAAGTTCGGCGTCGAAGGCTGGCAGGCGCTCGGCCTGATCGACCGCGAGCACTGGGCCGACTATCTCGCCTGGTTCCGACACGTCGTCGGCATCCCGGTCCGCAACGGCCGCGAGGTCGTCGACATCGCGCCGTCAGCCGGGCTGATCGCGGTCACGGTCAGGACGCCCGAGGGCGCGCGGACGCTGCATGCCCGCAAGATCGTGCTCGCCACCGGCCAGGAGGGCATGGGCGACTGGACGCTGCCGGAGGCGATCGCGGCTTTGCCTCGGCATCGGCGCGCGCATTCGGCCCAGGCCATCGATTTCGCCGCGCTCGCCGGCAAGCGCGTCGCCGTGATCGGCGCTGGAGCCTCGGCCTTCGACAATGCCGCGACCGCGCTGGAGGCCGGCGCGGCCGAGGTCCGGCTGCTCTGCCGTCGCCCGCGGCCGCAGGTGATCCAGCCCTATCGCTGGCTGACTTTTCGCGGCTTCCTGCGCCATTTCAGCGATCTCGACGACGCCTGGCGCTGGCGCTTCATGAGCGCGATCCTGCAGATGCGCGAGGGCTTTCCGCAGGCGACCTATGACCGCTGCGCCAGCCACACGGCGTTTTGCCTGCATCTGGGCGCGGCCGTGCTCGCGGCGAAGGACACAGGCAGCGGCGTCGAGCTCGTGACGCGGGCCGGGCCGGTCACGGTCGACTTCGTGATCGGCGCGACCGGCATCGACATCGACCCGGCGATGCGGCCCGAGCTCGCGCGCGCCGCGACCAACATCGCCTCCTGGGCCGACCGCTACCAGCCGCCGCCGGAGGAGCGCGACGAGCGGCTCGGCCGTTTTCCCTATCTCGCCGACGATTATGCGCTGACCGAGAAGACGCCGGGCCTGACGCCCTGGCTCGCCGACATCCACCTCTTCACCATCGCCTCGACGCTGAGCTTCGGCGCGTCCGGCTCCTCGATCAACGCGATGACGACCGCCGTGCCCAAGCTCGTCTCCGGCGTCACGCGCGGTCTGTTCCGCGCCGATGTCGGGAAGCACTGGGCCGCCTTCAGGGCCTATGACGAACCGCAGGCCGTGCTCCGTCCGCCGGCTTGAGGGCGGACCTGCTGGCGCGACGCTTGCATCCGGTTCCGTCCGGAACCAAGCTGCCGGTCAGGCTGCAATAGAGAGGGAACGACCATGACGACCGCAAGAACAGGCCTTCTCGCCGTCGCGTTGCTGGCCGCCACGGCGCTGCCGGCGCTGGCCCAGACCCGCGCCGAGACGCTGCGCCATGTCACGGGCGCGGCGATCAACACGCTCGATCCCAACATCCCCGGCTCGACCCGCGAGGCGTTCGGCCTGTCGCTCCTGACCTATGACCGGCTGCTCTCCTTCGGCAAGAAGCAGCTCGACGGCAAATGGGTCTTCGACCTCGACAACCTCAAGCCGGAGCTGGCCGAGAGCTACACCGTCAGCCCCGACGGCTTGAAGATCACCTTCAAGCTGCGCCAGGACGCGAAGTTCCACGACGGGACGCCGGTCACCGCCGAGGACGTGAAATGGTCGCTCGACCGAGCGGTGACCGCCAACGTGCTCGGCAAGGGCCAGCTGCTCACCGGCTCGCTGACCAGCCCCGACCAGTTCAAGGTCGTCGACGCCCATACCTTCGAGGTGACGCTGCCCAAGCCCGACAAGCTCGCGCTCGCCAACCTCGCCGTGGTCTATCCGGTGATCTTCAACTCCAAGCTCGCCAAGTCGAAGGCGACGGCCGACGACCCCTGGGCGCTGACCTGGCTGAAGGAGAACACGGCCGGCTCCGGCGCCTACATCATCGAGAGCTACAAGCCGGGCGAGACCACGATTCTACGCCGCAACCCGGACTGGAACCGCGGCTCGGCCGAAAAACCCGCCGCCTTCAAGCGCATCATCACCCAGACGATCCCCGAGGCCGCGACGCGGGCCAACCTGGTCGAGAAGGGCGACGCCGACATCGTCATCGACCTGCAGGCGACCGACGCCGCCGACCTCGAGAAGAAGGGCAAGCTCAAGGTCGTCTCGACGCCGCAGTACAACGCCATCACCTTCGTCTCGTTCAACAACCAGACCCCGCCCTTCGACAAGATCGAGGTGCGCAAGGCGATCGCCGCGGCCCTGCCCTATGACGACATGTTCAAGGCGGCGCTGTTCGGGCGCGGCAAGCCGCTCTACGGCGCGGCCTGGGCGGACGGCAAGGCGCCGAGCGGCGAGACCTTCCCGATCGCGCAGCCGCTGAAGACCGATCTGGAGGCGGCCAGGAAGCTGCTCGCGGCGGTCGGCATGCCGGACGGCTTCTCGACCACCTTCTCGTTCAACGTCGGCCAGGCCGGCACGGCCGAGCCGATGGCGGCGCTGCTGAAGGAATCGCTCGCCAAGGTCGGCATCAAGGTCGAGATCCAGAAGCTGCCGGACGCGCAGATGTCGACGCTGATCAACGAGAAGAAGGTGCCGTTCTTCACCGAGGGCATCGTCGCCTGGCTGCCCTCGATGGACTACTTCTACCGCAACTTCTACATCGGCCCGATCCGCTGGAATTATTCCTCGCTGAACGATCCGCAGGTCACCGAATGGGCGCAGGCCGCCCGCTTCGAGCCGGACGCGGCGAAGTATGCGGCGCTCGGCAAGGACCTCAACACCCGGCATTTCGAGCTGATGCCGCAGATCCCGCTATGGCAGCCCTCTCAGGACGCGGTGATGCAGCCCTCGATCGAGGGCTATGTCTACCAGTTCCACCGCCAGATCGATTTCCGCGACCTGAGCCGGAAGTGAGACCGTCATTGCGAGCGCAACGAAGCAATCCAGGAGGGTATGGCGCGCCGGCCCTGGATTGCTTCGTCGCCGCGCTCCTCGCAATGACGGCGACGGCCGCCGGGCGCGCCTGACCCATGTCCCAGCTCGCCACCACCGCCAGACGCGCCGGGCGACGGTTCCTGTCGTCGCTGCCGGCGCTGTTCGGCGTGCTGGTCTTCACCTTCCTGCTGATGCGGGTGCTGCCGGGCGATCCGGCCGTGTTCTTCGCCTCGGGGCCCACCGCCGGCAAGGAGGAGATCGAGCTGATCCGCAAGTCGATGGGGCTCGACCGGCCGGTTCCCGAGCAGCTCGTGCGCTATCTCGGCGATGTCGGCGCCGGCAATCTCGGCCGTTCGCTGACCACCGGCCAGCCGGTCCTGAGCGATTTGCGCAACCGTCTTCCCGCCTCGCTGGAGCTGACGTTTTCCGCCCTCCTGATCGCGCTCCTCACCGCGATTCCGCTGGGTGTCGCGGCGGCGCTCAGGCAGGGCTCGGCCATCGATCATCTCGTGCGCTTCGTCTGCGCGCTTGGCGTCTGCGTGCCGACCTTCGTCTCGGGGCTCCTGCTGATCTACGCCTTCTACTACCTGCTGGGCTGGGCTCCCGATCCGACCGGCCGCGTCGACATCTTCACCTCGCCGCCGCCGCCGGCGACTGGCTTCCTGCTGATCGATTTCGCCTTGTCCGGCGACTGGGAGGGCTGGCGCGCCGCCGCCAGACAGCTCGTGCTGCCGGCCTTCACCATGGCGCTCTTCGTGGTCGCCCCGCTCGCCCGCATCACGCGCGCCGCGATGCTGGCCTCGCTCGGCAGCGACTTCGTCCGCACAGCGAAATCGCTCGGCCTGCCGCGCCGCAAGATCATCGTCACCTACGCCTTGAGGAACGCCATTCTGCCGGTGCTGACCATCGCCGGCATCGTCTTCTCGACCATGCTCGGCGCGAACGTGCTGGTGGAGAAGGTGTTCTCCTGGCCTGGCGTGGCGTCCTACGCGCTCGATGCCTTGCTCTCGTCCGACTACGCGCCGGTGCAGGGCTTCGTGCTGCTGATGGCCTCGATCTTCGTGATCGTGAACCTGACGGTGGACGTGCTCTACGGCATCGCCGATCCGAGGGTGTCGGTCGAATGACCTCCGCCACGCTCCGCCACGCCACCTGGATCCTGCGCGGCAACCCCGTCACCGCCATCGCGGCGGCCGGCGCGCTGATCCTGTGCATCCTCGCGATCATCGGTCCCGCGATCGTGCCCTACGACCCGATCGCGTCGGATGTGTCCAACGCGCTGCAGCCGCCGGGCGCGAAATACTGGGCCGGCACCGATCAGCTCGGCCGCGACGTCTTCAGCCGGCTTATCGTCGCAGCCCGGCTCGACCTCGCCATCGCGGCGTCGGCCGTGACGCTCTCCTTCGCGTCAGGGGCGGTGATCGGCTCGCTTTGCGGCTATATCGGCGGCCGGCTCGACCGCTATGTCGGGCGCTTCGTCGACGTGCTGATGGCGTTCCCGCTCTTCGTGCTCGCCATGGCGATGGTCGCCGCGCTCGGCAACCGGGTCGAGAACATCGTCATCGCGACCGCGATCATCAACCTGCCCTTCTACATCCGCTTCGCCCGGGCCGAGGTGAACGTGCGCCGCAACGCCGGCTGGGTCGAGGCCGCGCGCGCCTGCGGCGATTCGCATCTTTCCGTCGTGCTGCGCTTCCTGCTGCCGAACGTGCTGCCGGCGATGGCGGTGCAGGTCTCGCTCAATCTCGGCTGGGCGATCCTGAACGCGGCGGGCCTCTCCTTCATCGGGCTCGGCGTCTCCGCGCCGACGCCGGAATGGGGCATCATGGTCGCGGAGGGCGCGCGCTTCATCTCGACCGGGAAATGGTGGCTCGTCGCCTTTCCGGGGCTCGCGCTGATGCTGACCGTGCTCTGCTTCAACCTGCTCGGCGACGGCCTGCGCGACATCCTCGATCCGCGCATGCGCACATGAACGCCTTCGCCAGCCCGACGGAGACTCGGCTCCTCTCGATCGAGGATCTGCACGTCTCGTTCTCGACGCGGGGCGGGATCGTCGAGGCCGTGCGCGGCGTCTCCTTGCATGTCGTCGCGGGCGAGACGCTCGGCGTGGTCGGCGAGAGCGGCTCGGGCAAGTCGGTCACGGCCTTCGCGGTGACGCGCCTGCTCGACGCCTCGGGCAGGATCGCGTCGGGGCGCATCCGCTTCAGGGGGCAGGACATCACAAGGGCGTCCTCGAAACAGTTGCGCTCGCTGCACGGCGCGGCGGTCTCGATGATCTTCCAGAACCCGCGCGGTGCGCTGAACCCGATCCGCACGGTCGCGCTCCAGATCGCCGATGCGATCGGCGCGCACGAGCGCCTCTCGGCCTCGGAAGGCCGCGAGCGCGCGCTCGACCTGCTCAGGGCCGTGCTGATCCGCGATCCCGAAAAGCGGCTCGACGCCTATCCGCACGAGCTCTCCGGCGGCATGTGCCAGCGCATCATGATCGCGATGGCGATCGCCAGCCGCCCGGCGCTGCTGATCGCCGACGAGCCGACCACCGGCCTCGACGTCACCACGCAGAAGACGGTGATGGACCTGCTGGCGAAGATCACCGCGGATCGCGGCATGGCGATGATCCTGATCACCCATGATCTCGGCCTCGCCGCGCGCTATTGCGACCGCGTCGCGGTGATGCAGCACGGCAAGGTCGTCGAGGAGGCGCAGCCGCGCGGCCTGTTCCGCGCGCCGCGCCACGACTACACCAAACGCCTCGTCGCCGCCTCGCCCACCGCGACCTCGACGATCGCGGATCTGGCTCCCCTCGGCGAGGGGAACGTCGCATCCACCCTCGGCCCTCATCCTGAGGAGGCCGCGCCAGCGGCCGTCTCGAAGGATGAGGGCGGCGGGAAACGCTCGGACAGGCAGCCCCCCGGCACGCCGCTCCTGCTCGAGGTCCAGAACCTCGTGAAGCGCTACGATGGCGGGGTCGTCGCGGTGAACGACGTGTCCTTCGCGATCAGCCCGGGCGAGAGCCTCGGCCTCGTCGGCGAGTCCGGCTCGGGCAAGAGCACGATCTCGCGGCTGGTCTGCCGGCTGATCGACGCCAGCGAGGGCGAGATCCTGTTCGACGGACACGCGATCGGATCGCAGCCGGCGCGCGACTTCCACAAGTCGCCCGTCCGCAAGGATATCCAGATCGTCTTCCAGGATCCGACCGACAGCCTCAACCCGCGCTTCACCGCCTTCGACTGCATCGCCCATCCCCTGCGCCGGCTGCTCGCGATGAAGGACGGTCGGGCGCTGACCGCCCGCGTATGCGAATGCGCGGGGCGCGCTGGACTGCCGGCGGACCTGCTCGAACGCTTCCCGCACCAGCTCTCGGGCGGACAGAAGGCGCGCGTCGGCATCGCGCGGGCGATCGCCTGCCGGCCGCGCCTGCTGGTGCTGGACGAGCCGACGGCGGCGCTCGACGTCTCGGTGCAGGCGGTGATCCTGCAGTTGCTCGACTCGCTTCGCCGGGAGGACGGCATGGCGCTGCTCTTCGTCAGCCACGATCTCAACGTGGTCCGGATGATGTGCGACCGCACCGTCGTGCTGCGGAACGGGGTCGTCGTCGAGCAGGGCGAGAGCCTGTCGCTGTTCCACGCGCCGCGGGCCGCCTACACGAAGCAATTGCTCGACGCGGTGCTGCATCTCGACGGTCCCGGCCAGCGCGACGCGGCGCTGGCCGGGCCCGATCTCGCGGCAAGGCCTTGATCTCGCAACATTGCGCGCGATCATGCGTTGAGGACGCGGCCGCCCGGTGGGCCGCCTCCCGGTCGTGAGGAGTGTCGGATGCGTGTCCTGTTCGCCCTGCCGCTGCTGGCGCTCGCCGCCTGCGCGATTCCGTCCTCGCGCTCCAACATCGTCGTCGTCACCGACAACAAGGCGGTGGTCGAGCCGTGCAAGAAGGTCGGCGACGTGGATGGCGGCTCGGGGCTCGGCGGCGTTCTGCTGCTCGACCAGGCGCGCGACTCGGCCCTGGCCCGGCTGAAGATCAGGACGGCCGAACTCGGCGGCACGCATGTCCTCAGCCCCGTCGCCGACCTGAAATGGAACGGCAAGAGCACGGCGGGCGTAGCCTATACCTGTCCGAGCTGAGCGCCCGAGGGGCGTTCCCCCTCGATCAGCGGCTTCACCCGCCCGAGTTCGGCCCGGCAACGACGCCAATGCTGCGTGACGATCCGCGCTGGCTCTTCCTCGCCTCGTCTCGGCCGCGACAATGCCGGCTCGCGGGCGTGAGGGCGAGGCGGAACCTGCAAGCCGGGGTTGCGCAAGGGTTTCGCCCGGGGCTGGAACATCCGTCTGGCCGCTGCCGTTGACTCCGCAAGGCGTTGCGCCATGCGGCGCGACCGATCGACAGGAGGTCACTATGCAGGCCAAGGAATATGTCGCCTTCGCGCTGATCGCGGTCATGATGCTGTCGCCCCTGGCGGCCGCCGTCTTCACCGCCGACAGCCCCGCGCTGCAGAGCAAGGCGCGCACCGATCTGATCCAGTCCGACCCGGCCAAGCCGCCGGCTGGCGCGCCGACGACGCCGGGCGGTCCGACCCGCTGAGCATTCGCACAGCGCGACCGAAGACGAAAACGGCCCCGGCGCGCGCCGGGGCCGTTCGATTCGATCGGCGCCGGTGGCTGGCTTCAGGCCGCCTTCTGGCGCGGCTGGATCAGCTTGCGGTTGATCAGGACTTCCGCGATCTGGACCGCGTTCAGCGCCGCGCCCTTGCGCAGATTGTCGGAGACGCACCAGAAGGCGAGGCCGTTCTCGACCGTGTTGTCCTCGCGGATGCGCGAGACATAGGTCGCGTCCTCGCCGGCCGCCTCGTGGGGCGTGATGTAGCCGCCGGGCTCGTGCTTGTCGATCACGAGCACGCCCGGCGCGGTGCGCAGCACCTCGCGCGCCTCCTCGACCGTGATCGGCTTCTCGCACTCGATGTTGACGCTCTCGGAATGGCCGATGAAGACCGGCACGCGCACGCAGGTCGCGGTCAGCTTGATGGCCCTGTCGAGGATCTTCTTGGTCTCTGCCATCATCTTCCACTCTTCCTTGGTGAAGCCGTCCTCCATGAAGACGTCGATCTGCGGAATGAGGTTGAAGGAGATGCGCTTGGGGAACTTCTTGGTGGTGACCTCGCCGGCCGAGAACACGGCGCGGGTCTGGTTGAAGAGCTCGTCCATGCCCTCCTTGCCGGCCCCTGACACCGACTGGTAGGTCGAGACGACGACGCGCTTGATGCCGAAGCGGTCATGCAGCGGCTTCAGCGCCACGACGAGCTGGGCGGTCGAGCAGTTCGGATTGGCGATGATGTTCATCTTGGTGAAGCCGGCGGCGGCGGCCGCGTTCACCTCGGGCACGATCAGCGGCACGTCGGGGTGCATGCGCCAGGCCGAGGAGTTGTCGATCACGACGCAGCCCTTGGCGCCGATCTTCGGCGACCACTCCTTCGAGACCTCGCCTCCGGCCGACATCAGGCAGATGTCGGTGTCGGAGAAGTCGTAATGCTCCAGCGCCCTGCACTTCAGCGTCCTGTCGCCGAAGGAGACTTCCGTGCCGATCGAGCGCGAGGAGGCCAGCGCCACGACTTCCGATACCGGAAAGGCGCGCTCGGCGAGGATGTCGAACATCTCACGGCCCACATTGCCCGTTGCGCCGACGACAGCGACCTTGAAGCTCATTCTCGTGATCCTTTTGGAAAAGTCTTATCAAGCCTGTCTCCCGGGGCCGCCGGCCGCCTGCTGTCGCGGCGGGGACCGGCTTCGTGTCCCCCGCCGGGGGGAGATGACCCGGAGACGAGGCGACGCGTCAGAACGGACGAGCGGCTTTCGCCTTCGCCGTAGTGGTCGTGCGTTTCGTCGTCGAACGGAAGGTCAAGAGGGCCGGTTCCGCAGGTCTCTGGAAGCAGGGCTTCGATAAGGCTCTCAAAACACGCAAAATCGCTAAAAGTCAATCGCCGTGCCGCGGGGGTCCCGCCGCTCGTCGAAGCGTTAACCCTGCCTCTTGACCCGCCGTTCACGCTGATCCGAGATCGCCCGGTCGCGGTAACGCCGCGCTGAGGATCGCGGCCCGATCCTGCCCGCGGGTGAGGTCCGCCGCGCAGCCGGGAGGCTTGCGTCGGCCAGTCGGGTCGCGGTCGTGCTGGGTCAGTTGTCTTCGATCATTCCGGACGGCCTGCGCAGGCGGGTCGGTCAGTGGTCCCCGCCGCCATGGGCGACGATGCGGCGGGCGGCTTCGCAGGCCTCGTCGCACGGGCCTGCGGGCTCCGCGCCGGCGCCGGCCCGGTCGAAGCTGGCGATGGTCGCCGCCTGGCTGATCGCCTTCGCAGACGCGGTCGAGGCCGGCGTCGGCGTCCTGATGCGCGGCCCGCGCCGGCTCGCAAGCCTTCGCGGATTTGGCCGGCGCGGAATCGGCCTGACCGGCGGGCTGCTTTGGCGCGGGCTTGCGGCGGTGACCGGCATCGGCATGGCGACGGCCCTGGTCTCCGGGCTGTCGGCGACGACCGAACAGCCGAGCCTCGCCAGCCTGACGCCGCCGGCGGCGCAGGAGAGCCGGCAGGTGCGCGATGTCCGTCAGGAACCGCGCCCGCTCAGGATCGCTGGGGAGGACTGGGTCAGGATCGCCCGACCGATCGCGATGTTCGGGCTGGAGTCGCCGGAGCTAGACCGCCAGACGCCGGCCTACGAATCCCGCCGCACGCAGGACGGCGCGCGCCGCGAGGACACGCTGGTCTACGGCGTCTTCACCGAGGCGCGCCCGCATCTGCTGCTGCGCCTGTCGTTAGACAACGCGCCCGATCAGCTCTCGCAGCCCTTCGTCATCGCGATGGTGCGCGACGCCGCCCAGCGCGGCATGTCGGTCCAGCGCAGCGGCGCGGCCGCCCCGCTGCAGAGCCGCTTCGGCCGCCTCGAGACGGCCGACGTGACGCTGAGCGACGGCGAGACCAGCCGCGCCTGCATCGCCTTCCGCCGCGAGGCCGGCGACCTGCCGCTCGGCATCTCAGGCTGGTGGTGCGGCGGCGCGACCCGCCCAGCCGACCGCCAGCAGCTCGCCTGCATGCTCGACCGTCTCGACCTCCTTTCGGCGGGTGACGACCGGGCGCTGCGGGCGGCCTTCGCCCGCACGGAACTGGCGCGCCAGCAGGGTTGCGTGCAGCCCCGGCTTTCGGCGTCGGGCCGCAAGGCGTCGTGGCTCGACGCCGACGGGCAGGCGCCGGTGCTGAAGACCGCGGCGAAGCGCTGATCCCGCGAAACACGCGGATACTCACTTTACCGTGCATTGCCTCTGGCGGGTTCGAACAAAACCGTTAACTACGGCGTAGTAGAGTCGGATATCGCCGCCACGCCTTTCCCAGGAGACCTCCATGCGTTCGTTCCAGCGTTTCGCCGCCGGCCTCGGCCTTTCGCTCGTGGGGCTGACCGTGGCGACCTCGATCGCGGAGGCGCAGAGCCGCCGCGGGCCCCTGCGCGTCATCGTGCAGAAGCGCAGCTATTTCGACGCCGGCAACGTCGTCGCCGTCGGCTCGATGGACAGCTATGCCCGCCAGCACATGACCAGCGCCTCGCCGGTCTACAGCAGCACGGCGTCCTGGTATGGCGAGGGCACGCTGCCCTCCGCCATCGGCTCGGGCCGCAACCCCTTCGCCAACACCTTCTCGACGCCGCGCTTCTGAGCGGCTCCATCGCCGTCATGCCCGCCCCTGTGGCGAGCATCCGCGTCTTGGGCGTGGCGCTCGACGGCCGAAGACGTGGATGGTCGGGACAAGCCCGACCATGACGGGAAGGCTCAGGGCAAAGCCTTGAGATAGCGCACGGGCCGGCCCGGAGCCGCCGCCTGCGCCGCATGCACGATGGCGTTCGCGTCGATGCCGAAATGCCGGTAGAGGTCCGCGACCGTGCCGGTCTGGCCGAAATGCTCGACGCCGAGCGCCTTCTGCCTGTGGCCGTGGACGCTGCCGAGCCATGCCAGCGTCGCCGGATGGCCGTCCAGCACCGAGACGATCCCGCAATCGCGCGAGAGTGCGCCGAGCAGCCGCTCGACATGGCTCGTCGCGGCATGGTTGCCGCGCTGGCGCGCCCGCTCCGCCGCCTGCCAGCCGGCGTTGAGCCGGTCGGCCGAGGTGATCGCCAGCAGCCCGGCATCGCGCCGGTCCTCGGCGAGCAGCCCGACGGCCTCGATCGCCTCGGCCGCGACCGCGCCCGTATAAGCGACGACGACCGAGGCGTTCGGCCCGGGCTTTCGCAGCCAGTAGGCCCCGTCGATGATGGCGCGCTCCAGTTCCGGCGTCATCGCCCGCCGCGGCTGCTCGAGCTGCAGCGTCGAGAGGCGCAGATAGACCGAGCCGCCGGTCTCGTCGCGCAGCCAGGTCCGCTCGTCGGGATCGCCCTCGCCGTCCTTCTGCAGGTAGTCGAACGACCAGCGCATCATCACGACGAGTTCGTCGACGAAGGCCGGCTCGAAGGCGCAGAGCCCGTCCTGCGACAGGCCGATCAGCGGCGTCGCGATCGACTGGTGCGCGCCGCCCTCGGGCGCGAGGGTGACGCCGGACGGCGTCGCCACAACCATGAAGCGGGCGTCCTGGTAGCAGGCATAGTTCAGCGCATCGAGCCCGCGCGAGATGAACGGGTCGTAGAGCGTGCCGATCGGGATCAGGCGCTCGCCGAAGATCGAATGCGACAGGCCGAGCGCCGAGAGGTTGATGAACAGGTTCATCTCGGCGATGCCGAGCTCGATGTGCTGGCCCTTGGGCGAGAACTCCCATTTCTGCATCGAGGGAATGCGCTCGTCCTTGAAGGTGTCGGCCATCGAGGCCTTGGCGAACAGCCCGCGCCGGTTGACCCAGGGCCCGAGATTGGTCGAGACCGTGACGTCGGGCGCGGTGGTGACGATGCGGTCGGCGAGCGGGCCGCCCGTCTTGGCGAGATCATCGAGGATCCTGCCGAAGCCAGCTTGCGTCGACATCACCGGCTGGATGCCGGCGTCGAGCTTTTCGGGCACGGGCAAGACCGGAGCATTACGACGGCGGCGGCCCTCGGCGAAGAACGGCACGGCCTTCAGGAAGTCCCTGATCTCGCTCTCCGGCAGGTCCAGCCCCTCGAACAGATCCCATTCATGGCCGGGCCGGACCTTGTTGGCGGCCCTGAACCCCTCCATCTGCTCTTTGGTCATCAGGCCGGCATGGTTGTCCTTGTGGCCGGCGAGCGGCAGGCCAAAGCCCTTGACGGTATAGGCGAGGAAGCAGACCGGCCGGTCGTGATCGACCGCCTCGAAGGCTTCCAGGATCGAGGGCAGGTCGTGTCCGCCGAGATTGCACATCAGCTTCGACAGCTCGGAGTCCGAGCGCTTCTCGATCAGCCTGGTCACCGGACCCTGGTCGCCGAGATCGTCCGTCAGGCGCTTGCGCCAGGCGGCCCCGCCCTGGAAGGTCAGGGCCGAGTAGAGCTGGTTCGGGCAGGAATCGATCCAGCTCTTGAGCCGCTCGCCGCCGGCCTCTGCGAAGGCGGCCTGCTGCAGCGCGCCGTATTTCAGCGTGACGACGTCCCAGCCGAAATTCCGGAACATCTGCTCGAAGCGGTCGTAGAGCCCCTCGCGGATGACGGCGTCGAGCGACTGGCGGTTGTAGTCGATCACCCACCAGGTGTTGCGCAGGCCGTGCTTCCAGCCCTCCATCAGGGCCTCGAAGATGTTGCCCTCGTCGAGTTCGGCATCGCCGATCAGCGAGACCATGCGGCCCTCGGGACGATCGGCGCCCCAGCCATGGCCGCGCAGATAATCCTGCGTCAGCGAGGAGAACAGGGTCTGCGCGACGCCGAGGCCGACCGAGCCGGTCGAGAAATCGACGTCGTCGATGTCCTTGGTGCGGGAGGGATAGCTCTGCGCGCCCTTGTAGCCGCGGAAATTCTCCAGCCTCTCTTGGGTCTGGAGGCCCATCAGATAGTTGATCGCGTGGAAGATCGGCGAGGCGTGCGGCTTCACCGCGACGCGGTCCTCGGGGCGTAGCGCCGCCATGTAGAGCGCCGTCATGATCGTGCAGAGCGAGGCGGACGAGGCCTGGTGCCCGCCGACCTTCATGCCGTCGGAACTCTCGCGCAGGTGATTGGCGTTGTGGATCGTCCAGGAGGCGAGCCAGAGGATCTTTCGCTCGAGTTCGGCGAGATAGGGCAGGCGGGGGTCGGACATTGCAACTCACGAGCGGGCGGCGAATGGACTGCGGCAAGCTCGCATTGACGACGCCGACCGGCAAGCGGCCTCACCCCGGCAAAAACGCCATCCGCCCGTCGACGTCGCGCACCACGTCGACCGGCGCCCTATACAACGCTTCCAGCCGCTCCCTCGTCAGCAATTGCGCGCTTTCGCCTGTCGCGACCGCCGCGCCGTCGCGCAGCAGCATCACCCGGTCGGCATAGGCCAGCGCTTGCTTGGGGTCATGCGTGGTGAAGAGCACGCCGAGCCCCTCGCCGGCGAGCCGCCTGATCTCGCCCATGACCTTGCCCTGGTTGCCGAAATCGAGGCTCGCGGTCGGCTCGTCGAGGATGACGAGGGCCGGCTCCTGCGCCAGCGCCCGGGCGATCAGGGCAAGCTGGCGTTCGCCGCCGGAAATCTCGGTGTAGGGCCGCAAGGCCAGCGCGCCGATGCCGAGGCGCTCGATCATGGCGTTGGCGACCTCATGGTCGCGGCGCGAGGTCCTGCCGAACAGCGCGCCATGGCTGGTGCGGCCCATCAGCACGACCTCCAGCACCGTGAAGGCGAAAATGCCGGCATGGGCCTGCGGCACATAGCCGAGCTTTTTCGCGCGCTCGCGCAGGGAGAAGGCGGCCAGCGGCCGGCCGTCCAAGGCGAGCGCGCCGGCATGCGGCGGCGGCAGGCCGAGCAGCGTCCTCAGAAGAGTCGTCTTGCCGTGGCCGTTGGGGCCGAGAAGGGCCAGGACCTCGCCGCCCTTCAGATCGAGCGCGATCTCGCGGCCGATCGTGCGCGAGCGTATAGAGCGTGATCGCGGCCGGCGGTCCGGCGGGGAAGATGCGCTCGACTTTTCCGGGGACAGGCACGTCGCGGCCGGCGCCGTCCTTGACCGTCGCGGCCCGCGCGATGCGGGGCGCGGCGAGCGTGGCGAGACCGGCCAGCACGAGGCGACGATCGACGCGGCGGCGGTCAGGAGACGGCATGGCGATCCTCCATCCGCGCGCGGCTGTGATGGCGGCGGTTCGGCTTGATGTCGATCAGCGGCGTGCCGTCGAGGCAGTCGAGCCCGCGCACCAGCAGCACGCCGTCCTCGATGCCGATCAGCGCGACCCGCGAGAGCGCGATCGGATTCGGCCTGACCGGCGAGCGCAGCGCGAAGGCGCCGAGCGGGGAGCCGCCGCGCGGCGTCTGGGTCACGAGGTCGCGCCGCGCCTCGTGCATCCAGTAGAGCAGGTCGAGCGTCGCGAAGCCCTCGATGCCGGTGAGCGCGGCGCGCCAGTGCGGTTCGACCTCGACGCGACAGATCGGGCCTGCCTCGATGTCGCCTTGTCTCGGGCAATCGTCGCGCGTCAGGAAGGGCGTGCGCAGCCGGCCGATGAAGACGAGATGCGCGTCTTTCCGGTCCGGCAAGGGCGCGGAGGTCTCGCCCGGTCGCGTCGCCTGCCAGTCCATCGCTGCGATATTTCCCGTCTCAGGGCGGCGCAAAGCCGTGCCGGCCCAGTATCGCCTGACCGGCCGGGCTGGCAATGACCATGGCGAGCCGCCCGGCATCCGGCGAGGCCCCGTTGACCAGTGTCAGTCCGTATTCGGCTCCGACGACGAGCGCGGAGGGCAGCGCGACCTGCCTGATCGCCGGCTCCTCCTGCGCGATCGGCCCGGCATTGGTGCAGTAGGCCAGGAAGATGTCTGCCTGCCCGCTCGCCAGCATGTGGCCGTAGAGATTGCGGCCTTCCGGCGCGCGCGGGCTGGTCGGGCCGCCGGTCAGTTGCTGCGCCTTGGCTTCGAGCGCGGCCTTGGCTCCGGCTCTCAGCGCCTCGGCCCTGGCGAAGAGCTGCCAGGCATAGTCGCCGGAAGGGTCGGCCCTCGGCGTCGAGGTGCCGAGCCTCAATGCCGGATCGAGCATGCGTTCGAGCAGGGTTTCCGTCGTCGCCGTCACCTCCGGTCGGGTGAAGGCGCAGAGCGCGTTGCGCGCGAAGCTCGTCACCGGGCCGGCGCGGCCGGCCTTCGCCAGCGCCTCGGGATTGCCGCGATCGGCGGAAGCGAAGACCTCCGCCGTCTCGCCCTTCTCGATCCTCTCGCGCAGCAGGCCCGACGCGCCGAAGACGGCGCGCACGGGCACGCCCGTCTCGGCGCTGAAGGTCTCGGCGATTTCGGTCAGCGCCGCGCGCAGGCTGCCGGCCGCATGCAGCAGAACCGGTTGCTGCGCGGAGGCGCTCGACAGCGAGGCCATCAGCAGGATGGCCCCGACGAGACGGCGTTTGTGCATGAGATCACGCGCCCGCCTGCGTCGCGTTCGGGAAGAACAGCTGCTGGCCCTCGATCTTGTAGTCGGCGATCGCCTTCTGGCCCTCAGGCGACACGAGCCAGTTCACGAAGGCCTGGCCTTCATTGATCTTCACATGCGGGTGCTTGGCCGGGTTCACCGCGATGACGCCGTACTGGTTGAATAGGCGGCGGTCGCCCTCGACCGCAATCGCAAGGTCGCCCCGGTTCTTGAACGATATCCAGGTGCCGCGATCGGCGAGCACATAGGCGCCCATGCCGCCGGCCGTGTTGAGCGCGGCGCCCATGCCCTGGCCGATCTCGCGATACCAGCTCCCTTTCCTGGCATCGATATCGACGCCGGCGAGCTTCCAGAGGCTCAGTTCGGCCGCATGCGTGCCCGATTTGTCGCCGCGCGAGACGAAGGGCGCGCTCTTCTCCTGAATCTTGACCAGCGCGGCGACGATATCCTTCGTGCCGGCGATTCCGGCCGGATCGTCCTTCGGCCCGATCAGCACGAAGTCGTTGTACATCACAGGCTTGCGCTCGAGCCCGAAACCGTCGGCGACGAATTTCTCCTCCTGCGCCCTGGCATGGACGAAGACCACGTCGGCGTCTCCGCGCCGGCCGGTGTCGAGCGCCTGGCCGGTGCCCTGCGAGACGACGCGGACCTCGATGCCGGTCTTGGCCTTGAACAGCGGCAGAATATGGCCGAACAGGCCGGAATCCTGCGTCGACGTCGTCGAGGACACGGTGATGAAGCCCGTTCCGCCGGCGGCGGGCGCGCTTGCGGCGGGCGGCGTCGCGGTGGTGGTCTGGGCAAGGGCGGACGCGGCGAAGGCGGCCGTAAGGCCGGCGGTCAGCAAAAGGCGTTTGGTCAGGGTCATGGTCGTCTCCTTGTTGATATTCTTGCGTTGAATGCGGCTCACCAGATCAGCTCTCCGGCGAGGAAAGCGCGGGCTTCCGCAGAGCGTGGCCCGGCGAAGAAGGTCTCGGCATCCGCATCCTCGACCAGACGGCCGCGATGCAGGAAGAGCACCCGGTCGGCCAGCCGCTTGGCCTGGCCGAGGTCATGGGTCGACATCATCACGGTGATGCCCTCCGCGACGAGGCCCGCCAGCAGTTCCTCGATCTGGCGGGTCGCGGCGGGGTCGAGCTGCGAGGTCGGCTCGTCGAGGAAGAGCAGTTCGGGCCTGAGCGACCAGGCGCGGGCGATGGCGAGGCGCTGCTGCTCGCCGCCCGAGAGCAGGCGGGCCGGCTGGCCGGCGTGACCGCCGAGCCCGAAGCGGCTCAGCGCTTCGGCCGCGCGCTGGTTGCGCTCGCCGCGCGACAGACCGGCGGCGGCCAGCGCATGACGGATGTTGGCGGCGGCCGAGCGGCGCAGCATGATCGGCTTCTGGAAGACCATGGCGTGGCGCTTGGCCGCGCCCGGCTGCGCCGCCCAGCTTATCCGACCCGCGCTCGGCGTCAGCAGGCCGTGGCAGAGCCGCAACGTCAGCGACTTGCCGGCTCCGTTTGGGCCGAGCAGCACGGTCAGGCCGCCGGGCGGCACCGTGAAGCGCGCGCCGTCGACGAGACGCCGCCCGTCGGCCTCGAAACTGGCATCGTCGATCGTCAGCGGCAGGATCGAGGTCAGGTCACGCATGGCGCTCATCCGGCGTAGCGCGCGCCGATCCGGCTCGCGCCGAAGGCGACGGCGTTGATCGCGAGCGTCAGCGTGATCAGGACGAGGCCGAGCCCCAGCGCCAGCGGCAGATCGCCCTTCGAGGTCTCCAGCGTGATCGTCGTGGTCATCGTGCGGGTGTAGCCGGCGATGTTGCCGCCGACGATCAGCACCGCCCCGACCTCGGCGCTGGCCCGGCCGAAGCCCGCCAGCAGCGCGGTCGCCAGAGCGAAGCGGCCGTCGAACAGCAGCGTCGGGATGGCGCGCATGCCCTCCAGCCCGACCGAGCGGAGATGGTCACGATACTCGCCCCACAGATCCTCGACGGTCTGGCGCGTCAGCGCGATCACGATCGGCAGCACCAGCAGCACCTGCGCCACGATCATCGCGGTCGGCGAAAACAGCAGGCCGAGCGAGCCGAGCGGTCCCGAGCGCGACAGCATCAGGAACACGATCAGCCCGGCCACCACCGGCGGCAGTCCCATCAGCGCGTTGAGGACGACGATGACCACGAAGCGGCCGCGAAAGCGCGCCAGCGCCAGCGCCGCGCCGAGCGGCAATCCGATCACGCCCGCGATCGCCACGGCCGTCAGCGTCACCCGCAGCGACAGCGAGACGATCGCGAGGAAGGCGGGATCGAGCCCGACCACCAGCGCGAAGGCCGCCTGAAAGATCGCCGTGAGGTCCAAAACGCGTTCCGCTGCGAGGCCTGCATCCTGCAAGCACTTGCGATTTCTAGAGTTCAATGCGACCAAATGCCAATCATGGAACCAGAACAGCCTGGCGCATGTTCATGCAGGATCATACCTATCTGACGACGGAGGAGGCCGCCGCTTACCTGCGGCTCAAGGAGCGCAAGCTCTACGATCTCGTGGCGCGCGAGGCCGTGCCCTGCACCAAGGTCAGCGGCAAGTGGCTGTTCCCGCGCGTCGCGCTGGATCGCTGGCTGGAGGCGGGACTCGTCTGGCCGGAGGGTCTGAGGCCGGCCGCATCGCCGCCGATCATCGGCGGCAGCCAGGACTCGCTGCTCGAGGTCGCCGTGCGCGATTCCGGCTGCGGGCTGGCGCTGCTGGCCGAGGGCTCGCAGGCCGGGCTCGACCGGCTGCTGCGCGGCGAGGTCGCGATCGCGGCGATCCATCTGCATGCGACGCCCGACGACGATGCGGCCAATCTCGCAGCCGTCGCGGCGCAGGCCTCGCTGCACGACGCGGTGGTGATCGGCTTCGCCAGGCGCGAACAGGGCCTTCTGGTCGCGCCCGGCAACCCGCTGGGCCTGGCAGGCATCGTCTCCGCCGTCGAAGGACGCGCCCGCTTCGCGCGCCGGCAGCAGGGCGCGGGCGCGCAACTGCTGCTGACGAGCCTGCTCGCCCGCGATGGGGTGCCGCCTTCCGCCATGGTCCTGGCCGATGGCGTCTGCGCCACGGGTCAGGATCTGGCGCTGGCGGTGCGGACCGGCCGGGCCGATTGCGGCATCGCCTCGCGCGCCATCGCGACCGCCTTCGGCCTCGAATTCCTGCCGCTGGTCTGGGAGCATGTCGACCTGGCGATGCGCCGGCGGAGCTGTTTCGAGCCAGGCGCGCAGGCCCTGCTCGCCTGGATGCGCGGGCCCCAGATGGCGGCGCGGGCAAGGGAACTGGGCGGCTACGATCTGGCGGCGAGCGGGGCGGTCAGGCTGAACCGGTGAGGGCGGCGAAATCCCGCCAGCCCGGGAGCGAATTCCGCCAGCATCTCCCGCTCAGGTCAGCGCGCCGCGCCCGAGGATCGGCCAGAGCGCCTCGACATGGGCGTCCGCCGTGTGCAGCCCGCGCACGCAGACATACCAGTCATGCAGGTTCACCGTCGGGTCGCAATGGCCCGGCACCAGCAGGATGCGGTCGCCGCGATGGGGCACCGCGACCGGATCGCCGGTCAGCACGCCATGCTCGTCGGACGGCTTGCTGTAGACCAGACCCTCGCGCCGGAACGGCACGGGCAAGCCCGAATCGATCGCCGCCGCCTTGTGGCCGGCATCGACCACGGCGCGGTCGGGAACCGGCTTGCTCATCACGCCGGCAAGCACGAAGAGCGCATGCTCGAAACTGCGGAACGGGGCGCCGTCGGCCTGCCGGTTGCGGGCATAGTCGGCGTCCATGAAGATGTAGGAGCCCGCCTGGATCTCGTTCCAGAGGCCCGATGCGGTCTCGATCTCGTAGGTGCCGGTGCCGGCCCCGCCGATGGTGGCGCAACTCAGCCCGGCCTGGGACAGCCGCTCGAGCGTGTTGCGCACCGAGACGCCGGCGCGCTCGATCGCCTCGCTGCGCTCGTCGATCGAGCGCATGTGCTGGGCCGTGCCGTGATAGGCCTGCAAACCCCCGAAGCGCAACGTGTTCGAGCGCGCCACGGCCTCGGCGATGCGCACCGCCGCCTCGCCGGGGGCCGCGCCGCAGCGCCGGCCGCCGACATCGATCTCGACCAGGATATCGAGCACGACGTCGTGGCGTGCGGCCGCGTCGGCCGCCTCGCGGACGCCGTCGAGATGATCGACGCAGAGGCCGATCCTCGCCTGCCTGGCGAGCTGCGCCAGCCGGTCGAGCTTGGCGCTGCCCGCGATCTCGTTGGAGACCAGAACGTCCTGCACGCCGCCCGCGACGAGGATCTCGGCCTCCGAGACCTTCTGGACGCATTGCCCGACCGCGCCATGGACGATCTGGCGCAGCGCGATCTCGGGGCTCTTATGGGTCTTGGCATGGGGCCGCAGGCGGATGCCGTGGCCCTGCGTATAGGCCGCCATGGTGACGAGGTTGCGCTCGAAGGCGTCGAGGTCGAGCACGAGGGCAGGGGTATCGATGTCTTGGAAACTCTGGCCGGGCTGAGCCGGCGGGGGCAATGGCATGGGCTGTCGCGCTCTTCGATGGGCTTGCTTGGAATCGCTCGCGCGCATCCGACGCCAGCTTCGTGTCTGGAGCAAGACCCGGAAACGGGAGAGCAGTAGCGCCGTCGCCGCCGCCATGATACCCCGCCCGGCATGAAGATCGGCCGCGTCACAGACGACACTTTCGCGCTTTTCGCCCGCGTCTGGCGGGAGCAGGCCAGGAGCTATCTGCCGCAGATGGCGATGATCATGGGGCTCGTCGTGGTCATCGCCGCGACGACGAGCTTCTATCCGCTGCTGATCAAGGCGGCGTTCGACGCCTTCGCCGATCCGCTGACCGCAGAGGCGACCGGCTTCGTGCGGCGCATGGAGCGGCTGGTCTCGAAATCGATCGGCATCGAGATCGGCGTCGTCAACGCGGTCGCGGTCGTCGTCGTCATCGTCACCGCGATCAAGGGCTTCTCGCTTCTGACCCAGACGGTGATGACCAACAGCGTCGTCAGCCGGATCGAGGCCGACATGCAGACGCAGCTCTACGGCCATCTGATCGACGCCGATCTCGCACAGCTCCAGCGCGAAAATCCCGCCTCCCTCACGCAGCGCTTCACCACCGACTTCACCTTCGTCAAGGAGGCGCTGACGCGGCTGATCAACATCGCCGTGCGCGATGTGCTGACCGCGGTCGCGCTGGTCGGGGCGATGCTCTGGATCGACTGGCGGATGACGCTGGTCGTGCTGCTGATCGCGCCGGTCGTCGCCCGGCCGATCGGCAAGATCGGCAAGAAGCTGCGCCGCATGGCGCTGTCGCAGCAGGAGCAGACCGGCGTGATGGCGAGCCTCGTCACCGAGAGCCTGCAGGGCGCGCGCGCCGCCAAGACCGATTCGCTCGAGCCCTATCTCAAGACCCGCGCGGCGAACGCCTTCGAATCGATCCGGACGCTGAAGATGAAGGCCGCCAATGCGCGCGGCCGGCTCGATCCGCTGCTGGAAGTGGGCGGCGGGCTGGCCGTCGCCGGGGTGCTGGCGGCGATCGGCGTGCGCATCACCTCGGGCGGCTCGACCGTCGGCGACTTCACCGGCTACGTCTCGGCGCTGCTGCTGGCGGCGCAGCCGATGCGCTCGCTCGGCAACCTCAACGCCATCGTCCAGGAGGCCGGGGCCTCGCTGAAGCGCTATTACGCCTTGGTGGACGAGAAGCCGCTGATCGTTCAGCGCGCCGACGCCAAGCCGCTCGCGCTCGGCGTCGGCGAGGTCGCCTTTCGCGGCTTGCGCTTCCGCTACCGCGACGACCAGCGCGCGCTCGAGGGCATCGATCTCGTCGCGCAGGGCGGCAGGACGACGGCCCTGGTCGGGCGCTCGGGCTCGGGCAAGTCGACCCTGCTCGCGCTGGTGCCGCGCCTCTACGATCCGGGCGAAGGCCGCATCGAGATCGACGGGCAGGACCTGCGCGACCTGACGCTGACCTCGCTGCGCGCCCGGATCGGCGTGGTCAGCCAGGACGTCGTGCTGTTCGACGACACGGTCCGCGCCAACATCGCTTTCGGTCGGCCCGACGCCAGCGAGGACGAGATCGTCGCCGCCGCGAAGGACGCCGCCGCGCACGACTTCATCATGGCGATGCCAGAAGGCTACGACAGCCCCGTCGGCGAACGCGGCTCGATGCTGTCGGGCGGCGAGCGCCAGCGCATCGCGATCGCCCGCGCCATCCTGAAGGACGCGCCGATCCTGCTGCTCGACGAGGCGACGAGCGCGCTGGACACCCAGTCCGAGCGGCTCGTCCAGCAGGCGCTGGCCCGTCTGATGAAGGACCGCACCACGCTCGTCATCGCGCACCGGCTCTCGACCATCCGCGAGGCCGACCTGATCGTGGTGATGGACGAGGGCAGGATCGTCGAGACCGGCAGCCACGACGCGCTCCTCGCCCGCGACGGGGCCTATGCGCGGCTGTACCGGCTGCAATTCGTGGAGAGCTGACGGATCTGGCCTATCCGCCTCGCAAGGACGGCGGAGAGCGTCTACGGCTCCCGCGCCAGCGCCTCGGCCGCGGCGGCAAAGCCCTTGAACGAGAAGGGCAGGGCGACCGGCCGGTTGGCGGCGTCGATGAAGCGCAACTGCCCGCCCTCGCCATAGGCGCGCCAGCGCTTGAACAGTTCCTCGCTCATCGCGATCTCGGCGAAACAGCCGCCGGGGATGCAGCGCTGATAGGGGGCGAGCACGCCCTCATCCTTCTCGCCGAGTGAAAGGCGAACGCCGGCGAAGGGACCGAAGGCGATATTCGGCGCGACCTGCACGACGAGCTTGTAAGGCTCGGCCCTGACCGGGCGACCGAGGGCGATCAACGCGACGGGACCCTGCTGGCCCTGCACCTGCAGCGTCTGGACGATCTCGCAGATGCGCGTGCCGACGCCCTGCTGGCAGCGATGCACCCAGTCGCCATAGGTCGCCGTGGTGTTGTCCGGCTGCGAGACCCCGCCCGCCGGCGGCGGCGGAGCGGTTTGCGCCGAGGTCGGGCGCTGTGCCTGCGCAAGCGCAGCGTCCGTTCCGGCCAGCGGCGGGACAATCGCCAGGGACAAGACAAGCGTCAACGAGGTGAGTTTCATGATCGCGTCGTCCCCGTGAGTGAAAAACGTGGCGCACCTGACGTGACGGAAGCGGGCGGCGCAAGCCCGACGACCCCGGTTGAGAACGGCCATCCATCGGATTGTCACCGTGCGGTCATCAGGGCCGCCAGCCGGCATCCTCCCGCGGGGCCGCGGCCGCGGCCTCTTCCGATCGGGTCTGGCCGACCACCGAAGACAACGCGCGCAGGGCCGCCTCGACGCCCGCGCCGGAGGCGGACGACAGCACGATCGGCATGCGCTTGCAGGCCCGCTTCAGCCGCGCGACCTGCTCCTTGAGCAACTCGGGCGAGAGCGCGTCGACCTTGGACAGCGCCACGATCTCGGGCTTCTCGTCGAGCCCCCCGCCATAGGCGGCGAGTTCGGTGCGGACGGTCTTGTAGGCCTTGCCGGCATGCTCGCTCGTGCCCTCGACGAGATGCAGCAGCACGCGGCAGCGCTCGACATGGCCGAGGAAACGATCGCCGAGGCCATGGCCCTCATGCGCGCCCTCGATCAGGCCCGGAATGTCGGCCAGAACCATCTCGCGCCCGTCGACGCGCACGACGCCGAGCCCCGGATGCAGGGTGGTGAAGGGATAATCGGCGATCTTTGGCCTGGCTGCCGTGACGGTGGCCAGAAACGTGGACTTGCCGGCATTGGGCAGGCCGATCAGCCCGGCATCGGCGATCAGCTTGAGCCGCAGCCAGATCCAGCGCTCCTCGCCGGGCAGGCCCGGATTGGCGTGGCGCGGGGCCTGGTTGGTCGAGGTCTTGAAATAGGCGTTGCCGAAGCCGCCATTGCCGCCCTTGCACAGGACGAAGCGCTGGCCGGGCTCGGTCATGTCGGCGATCAGCGTCTCGCCGTCCTCGTCGAAGATCTGCGTGCCGGGCGGCGCCTTGAGCACGACGGAAGGGCCATTGGCGCCGTGACGGTCGGCGCCCATGCCGTGGCCGCCGATCCTGGCCTTGAAATGCTGCTGGAAGCGGTAGTCGATCAGCGTGTTGAGCCCCTGCACGCATTCGATCACGACATCGCCGCCGCGCCCGCCGTCGCCGCCATTGGGTCCGCCGAACTCGATGAATTTTTCGCGCCGGAAGGAGACGCAGCCCGCGCCGCCGTCGCCCGCCTTCACATGGATCTTGGCCTGGTCGAGGAATTTCATGCGCCCTCAGTAGTGGCACGGGCCGAGAAGGGCAATGCGGCGGCGGCTCGGGCCGTCGTTTCGGCGTCGATCTTGCAACTTGCGCATGTCTTGGCGCGCATGCCTTGGCGCGCATGCCTTGCGGCCGCCGGCCGCCGCCTTTATCGATCGCGGGGCAGGGGCTGGAGAGACGAGCACCGTGACGACCGGATTTGCTTCCATTCCCGCCGCGAAGCGCTGCCGCCTGACCGGAGCCCGGGTTCCTCTCTGCCTCGTCGATGCGCCTGGGCTGGCGTCGGACCGCGACGGGCTGAGCCTCGTCGACATCACGATCGGGAACGGCCGGATCGTCTCGCTCCTGCCAAACGGGGCGCGGTCGCTCGACGACGGGCCGACGACCGATCTCGACGGCGGCATCGTCCTGCCGCGCCTCGTCGACGCGCATGTCCATCTCGACAAGGGCCAGATCTGGCCGCGTCGGCGCAATCCGGACGGCACCTTCAAGGGCGCGCTCGAGAACGTGCTCGCCGACCGCGAGGCGAACTGGTCGGCCGGGGACGTCCGCGCCCGCATGGCCTTCGGCCTGCGCTGCGCCTTCGCGCATGGCACGGCGGCGGTCAGGACGCATATCGACTCGCTCGGCAAGCAGATCGGCATCTCCTGGCCGGTGCTGGCGGAGCTTCGCGCCGAATGGGCCGGCCGCGTCGCGGTGCAGGCGACGCCGCTCTTCGGCATCCAGTTCGCGCTCGACGCCGCCCATGTGCAGGCCGTGACCAAGGCGGTGCTGGCGCATGGCGACGGGCTGTTCGGCTGCGTCACCTACATGATCCCCGAGATCGACCAGGCGCTCGACATCGTCTTCGACAACGCGATCGAGCATGGCTTCGACCTCGACTTCCATGTCGACGAGACCAACGACCCGGAGGCGCGCGCGCTGGAGCACATCGCCGACGCCGCGCTGCGGCATCGCTTCGCCGGCAAGATCCTGTGCGGGCACTGCTGCTCGCTCGCCCTGCAGACGCCGCGGGACGAGGCGCGCATCATCGCCAAGGTCGCGGAGGCCGGCATCGCCGTGGTCGCGCTGCCGATGTGCAACATGTATCTGCAGGACCGGCAGGCCGGCCGCACGCCGCGCTGGCGCGGCGTCACGGCGCTGCACGAGCTGAAGGCCGCGGGGGCGCGGGCGATGATCGCCTCGGACAACACCCGCGACCCGTTCTACGCCTATGGCGATCTCGATTTGATCGAGGTCTTGCGCGAGGGCGCCCGCATCCTCCAGCTCGACCATTCCGGGACCGACTGGGTCAATGCCGTGGCGCGCACGCCGGCCGATGTCATGGGGCTCGGCGAGGCGGGACGCCTCTCCGTCGGCGGTCCGGCCGACCTGATCCTGACGCGGGCCCGGGACTGGACCGAGTTCTTCGCCAGGCCCCAGACCGACCGGACGGTGCTGGTCGATGGCCGGCCGATCGACACGACGCCGCCGGACTATCGCGAACTGGATCATCTGATGGGAGCGCGTCCGTGACAGCCTTGATCCGCCCCCTCGGTCATGGCCGGGCTTGTCCCGACCATCCACGCCTTCCGCCGTTTCGCTCCATGACCAAGACGTGGATGGTCGCCACGAGAGCGACCATGACGGCGGTGGCGCGGCCATGAACCCCCGCTACGACATCGCCGGCCTGAAAACCCGCCTCGCCGACATCCGCACCGAGGACAACCCCGCGCTGGTGAAGCAGAAGAGCCGTGACTTCTTCTGGTATTCTCCCACGCTGAAGCGCCAGCTCGACCATGTCAGCGCCGACATCGTCGTCTCGCCCACGAGCGAGGCGCAGGTGCTGGAGACGCTCGCCGCCTGTCATGGCCTCGGCATCCCCGTGACGCCGCGCGGGTCCGGCACCGGCAATTACGGACAGGCCATGCCGCTGTCGGGCGGCGTGCTGCTCGACCTGTCGGACTTCGACAAGGTGCTCGACGTCGCGCCCGGCCGCTATGTCGCCGAGCCCGGCGCGATCATGGCCCGGATCGACGAGCGGACCCGCGCCCATTCCCGTCAGGAACTCCGGCTCCACCCCTCGACCTACCAGACCGCCTCGATCGGCGGCTTCATCGCCGGCGGCTCCGGCGGCGTCGGCTCGATCAAATGGGGCGGCCTGCGCGACTGGGGCAACATCATCCGGCTCAAGGTCGCGACGATGGAGGCAAATCCCCGCATCCTCGAACTCACCGGCGAGGATCTGCACAAGGTCGCCCATGCCTACGGCACCAACGGCATCATCACGGAAGTCGAGATGCCGCTGGCGCCGGCCTACAGCTGGGCCGACGTCATCCTCGGCTTCGGCAGCCTTCGCGCCGCGGCCGAATTCGCCAATGGCCTCGGCGAGCAGGACGGGCTGGCGCTGAAGAACCTCGCGGTGGTCGCGGCCCCGATCGGCCACGACTATTTCCCGCGCCACCGCAAATTCCTGCCGCGCGGGAGCCATCTCGTCATCGTCACCGTGGCGGATTTCGCGGTCGAGTCGCTGCTGGCTTATGCGCGCCGGATCAAGGGCTGCGAATTGCTGATGCGCTCGGACAGGCTCTCCCCCGGGGAGGCGAAGGGCCTGCCGCCGGGCTACGAGCTGGGCTGGAACCACACCACGCTCAGGGCGCTGCGGGTCGATCCGGGCATCACCTATCTGCAGGTGCTCTACCCCTTCCCGAACCAGGTCGAACTGGTCGACGCGATCCATGCCCGCTTCGGCGACGAGGTGCTGTGCCATCTCGAATTCGTCCGCTTCGACGGCAAGGTCACCTGCTTCGGGCTGCCGCTGGTGCGCTTCACCGGCGAGGAGCGGCTGGAGGAGATCATGGCGATCCATGAGGAGATGGGCGCGCCGATCTTCAACCCGCACCGCTACACGCTGGAAGAAGGCGGCATGAAGCAGACCGACGCGGCCCAGCTCGCCTTCAAGCGCCGGGCCGATCCGCAGGGCCTGCTCAACCCCGGCAAGATGATCGCCTGGGAAGACCCGAACCACGACTACGCATCGGGAAAGACCTTCCTGTTCCGCAGCCTCTCCGAGGCCGGGGTCGCCGGCTGACCATGCGCGTCCTCGTCCTCCACGCCCATCCGGCGCCGGAAAGCTTCAACGCCGCGCTGTACAGAACGGTGGTCGAAAACCTCGCCGCCGCCGGGCACGAGGTCGACGCCTGCGATCTCTATGCCGAGAGCTTCGACGCCTGCCTGAGCCGCGAGGAGAGAGCCGGCTATCATGATCTCGCCAGCAACACGGGTCCCGTCGCCGGCTATGTCGAACGTTTGCGCGCCGCGGAAGCGCTGGTGCTGTGCTTCCCGGTCTGGAATTTCGGCTATCCCGCGATCCTGAAGGGGTTCTTCGACCGGGTCTTCCTGCCCGGCGTCTCGTTCAAGCTGGTCGCCGGCAAGGTCAGGCCCAATCTCTGGAATATTCGCCGGCTCGTGGCCGTCACCAGCTATGGCGGCACGCGCTGGCGGGCGCTGCTGATGGGCGACCCGCCGCGCAAGGCGGTCCGCCGCGTGCTGCGGGCGGTCTGCCATCCCACGGCCCGGCCGCTCTATCTCGCGCATTACGACATGAACCGCGCCACGCCGGAGAGCCGGGCCGCCTTCCTGGCGGACGTGGCGCGAAAAATCCGGCGTTTGTGACGTGGCGGCGGCGATGCGTCATCAGGCTGTCATGAACGCAGGCGATTGGGCAGCCGGCGAAACGTCTTGCTCGCCGGCATCAAGGACTGGCTCATGACCAAGTCTCTCGAGAAAAGCGTCGGACGCGCCCTCCTCGTCACCGCGCGGCTGCACCGCGCGCGCATGGGCGACCGGCTGAACGCGCTCGGGCTGTTTCCCGGTCAGGAGCAGGCTCTGAAGGCGCTGCAGGCCGCGCCGATGACGATGGGCGAGCTCGCGACGCTGCTGCGCGTCAAGCCGCCGACCGTGTCCAAGACGATCGGCCGGCTTTCGGTGCAGGGCCTGGTGACGCGAGAGGGCGGCGGCCGCGACGGGCGGCTGGTGCAGGTCGCGCTGACGGAGGCCGGCCAGAAGACCGCGTCAACCCTGGACGCGGTCTGGAACCAGGTCGAGGACGAACTGCTGGAGCGCCTCGACGCCAAGGAGAGGAAGCAGTTGCGCAAGCTGCTGCGCAAGGCGGCCAAGGGCCTGTCGAAAGCCGGCGTCGCATTTGATGAGCCGGAGACAGATGCGGACGAGGTCGACAGCGACGGCTGATTTCCGGACGCCTGATTTCCGCATGCTGTCCATGCGCGCGACGGCTGGCTTGCGCGCCTAAATCGGTTAATCCTGCTTTCGTCATTCCCAAAGCGCATGACGGGACGCCACTTGCCCGCCGTCTATTCCCATATCCCGGAGACGGGCCGCTCGCGCCTGATCGCCATCGGCCTGATGTGCGGCGCGGTGCTGTGCTTCGCCCTGCTCGACGCGAGCGCGAAATGGCTCTCCGGCGTGATCGACCCGCTCCAGGTCGTGTTCGCGCGCTATGCCGGCAGCATGGCGCTGGTGCTGGCGCTCCTCAACCCCTGGAGCCGGCCCGGCATCCTGAAGACGAAGCGGCCCTGGCTGCAGGGCGTGCGCTCGCTGCTGCTGCTCGGCTCGACCGCGCTCAACTTCGTCGCGCTGAAATATCTCCAGCTCGCCGAGACGGTTTCGATCATGTTCGCGACGCCGCTCCTGGTCGCGCTGGTTTCCGGCCCGCTGCTCGGCGAATGGCCGGGTCCGCGCCGGCTGGTCGCGATCGGCGTCGGCTTCGTCGGCGTGCTGGTGATCACGCGGCCGGGCCTGGGCAGCATGCATCCGGCGGCGCTGCTGATCGTCTTCGGCTGCTTCTGCTACGGGTTCTATTCGCTGGCGACGCGGGTGCTCTCGGCCTTCGATCCGCCCGAGACCACGATGGTCTATTCCGGCGTCGCCGGCACGCTCGCCATGCTGCCGCTGCTGCCCTGGATCTGGACGACGCCGGACGGGTGGCTCCCCTGGGTCCTGATGCTGGCGACCGGCGTCTTCGGCGGCTTCGGCCACTGGCTCCTGATCCTGGCGCACCGGCTCGCGCCGGCGACGGTGCTCGCGCCCTTCATCTATTCGCAGATCGTCTGGATGATCGCGCTCGGCTGGTTCGTCTTCGGCCAGTTCCCCGACCGCTGGACCTTCGTCGGCGCCGGCATCGTCATCGCGTCGGGGCTTTACCTGCTCTATCGCGAGCGGGTGCGGGCCAAGCCGGAAGGATCGGCGCGGCTGGATTGAACGACGCTTACACCGTCACCTGCGTCCCCACTTCCACCACGCGTCCGGTCGGGATCTGGAAGAAGCTCGTCGCGTCGGTCGCGCTCTTGGTCAGCGAGATGTAGAGCTTGTCCTGCCAGACCGGCATGCCCGATTGCGGCGAGGCCTTGATCGAGCGCCGCGACAGGAAGAACGAGGTCGACATGATGTCGAACTTGAAGCCCTGCTTGCGCAGCATGGCGAGCCCCCTGGGCACGTTCGGGCTTTCCATGTAGCCATAGGTCATCTCGACCCGCCAGAAATCGTCGGTGATGCGCGAGAGGCGCACGCGCTCGTCCTCGCTGACGCGCGGCGTGTCGGCCGAACGCACGGTCAGGATGACGTTGCGCTCGTGCAGCACCTTGTTGTGCTTGAGGTTGTGCAGCATCGAGGCCGGCGCGGTCTCGGGATCGCTGGTCAGGAATACCGCCATGCCCTTGACGCGATAGGGCGGACTCTTGCTCAGCATGCCGACGAGCTCGAGCAGCGGCACGTCGGTCTTGCGGGTCTTGTCGAACAGGATCTTGGTGCCGCGCACCCAGGTCCACATCAGCACGACGAGCACGACGGCGAGCAGCACCGGGACATAACCACCCCTGAACAGCTTGAGCATGTTGGCGGAGAAGAAGGCGACGTCGACCACCAGAAAGGGCGTCACCACCGCGACGGTGGCGGCAAGCGACCAGCGCCAGCCCTTCCAGATCACGATGAAGGCCAGCAGCGAATCGACCATCATCGCCCCGAACACCGAGATGCCGTAGGCGTGCGACAGGTTGGACGACGACCGGAAGGTCCAGACCAGAACCAGCACCACGATCAGCAGCATGGTGTTGATGCGCGGAATGTAGATCTGCCCCGAGGTCTGCTCGGAGGTGTGGCGGATCTCGAGGCGCGGCAGCAGGCCGAGCTGGATCGCCTGCCGCGTCAGGGAAAAGGCCCCGGTGATCACCGCCTGGCTCGCGATGATCGTGGCGATCGTCGCCATGATCACCAGCGGCAGGATGAAGCCCTCCGGCGCGAGCTTGTAGAACGGGTTGTCGATCGCGGTCGGGTTCGCGAGGATAAGCGCGCCCTGGCCGAGATAGTTCAGCCACAAGGCCGGAAAGACCAGCCAGATCCACGCCCCACGGATCGGCCCGCGCCCGAAATGGCCCATGTCGGCATAAAGCGCCTCGGCCCCGGTGACCGCGAGGCAGACCGAGCCGAGCACGGCCAGCGAGACGCCAGGGTTGTTGATGAAGAAAAGCACGCCCCAATAGGGGTTGATCGAGGCGAAGACGCTGAGATCGTCGGCTATGTGGTAGACGCCCAGGCCCCCCAGCGTCAGGAACCAGATCATCATGATCGGCCCGAAGAAGTTGGCCACCTTCTCGGTGCCGCGGCTCTGGACCAGAAACAGCGCGATCAGGATGCCCGATGCGATCGCGACGACATAGTCGTTCAGCGCCGGCGTCACCAGCTTGATGCCCTCGACGGCCGAGAGCACCGAGATCGCCGGCGTGATCACGGCGTCGCCATAGAACAGCGCCGCGCCCGCCATGCCGAGGAGCAGCACGACGCCGCCGCGCATGCGCCCGAGCGCGCGCTGCGCCAGCGCCACCAGCGTCAGCGTGCCGCCTTCGCCGTTGTTGTCGGCCGAAAGCAGCAAGACGACGTATTTCAGGGTCACGACGATGACCAGCGACCAGAGGATCAGCGACAGGACGCCGATGATGACCTCGCGCGGCACCGGCGCGGCGAGAGCCACGGCGGTCGCGCCGCCATGTCCGCCCGAGACCACCCCGGTCGCGGCGAACACGGTCTCGCGCAGCGCGTAGAGCGGGCTCGTGCCGATGTCGCCATAGACGACGCCGAGCGCGCCGAGCGCCAGCGTGGCGTAGCCGCCGGTCGAATGCGGCTGCTTGCCGGTTTCGCCATGGCCGCCGTCGAGCCCGAACCGGGAATCCTCCGGCCGGGCGGTCGGCGGATTCGGCTTGTCATTCCCCATCAGGGATCTCCGCGCGCTGCGGTGCAGCAAAAGGCCGGGCGCTCTAGCACGATGCGCGGCAACCGCAAAGGCGCGCGCGCCGCGCGAAGCCTCTTGCTGGCCTATCGCGCCGCATCGGCCCGCCCACCACCATAGCGCCGCGCCACATAATCATCGACCATGGCCTTGAATTCGGCGGCGATACCCGCGCCGCGCAGGGTCGCGACCTTGCGTCCGTCGACGAAGACGGGCGCGGTCGGATCCTCGCCCGTGCCGGGCAGGGAGATGCCGATATCGGCATGCTTGCTCTCGCCCGGCCCGTTGACGATGCAGCCCATCACCGCGACGTTCAGCGCCTCGACGCCGGGATAGCGCGCCTTCCACTCCGGCATGGAGGTCGAGATCCAGTCCTGGATGTCGCGCGCCAGCTCCTGGAACACGGTCGAGGTGGTGCGCCCGCAGCCGGGGCAGGCCGCGACCAGCGGCACGAAGGCGCGGAAGCCCATGGTCTGGAGCAATTCCTGCGCCGCCCTGACCTCGAGCGCGCGGTCGCCGCCGGGCTCGGGCGTCAGCGAAAAGCGGATCGTGTCGCCGATGCCCTCCTGCAGCAGGATGCCGAGCGCGGCCGAGGAGGCGACGATTCCCTTCGAGCCCATGCCGGCCTCGGTCAGGCCGAGATGGATGGCGTAGTCGGCGCGCGAGGCCAGTGTCCGGTAGACCGCGATCAAATCCTGCACGCCCGAGACTTTTGCCGAGAGGATGATGCGGTCGCGGCCGAGCCCGATCTCTTCGGCGCGTTGGGCCGAGAGCAGGGCGGATTGCACCATCGCCTCGCGCATCACGGCGCGCGCCTCGATCGGCTGGGCCGACAAGGCGTTCTCGTCCATCAGCGCCGTCAGCAGCTCCTGGTCGAGCGAGCCCCAGTTCGCGCCGATGCGCACCGCCTTGCCATGCCTGGCGGCGAGTTCGACGATCTGGCCGAACTGGCGGTCCTTCTTGTCCTTGAAGCCGACATTGCCGGGGTTGATCCGGTATTTCGCCAGCGCCTCCGCACAGGCCGGATGCTCCGCCAGGAGCTTGTGGCCGATATAGTGGAAGTCGCCGACGAGCGGCACGTCGATGCCGACCCGGTCGAGCCGCTCGCGGATATGGGGCACGGCGGCGGCCGCCTCGTCGCGATCGACCGTGATGCGGACCAGTTCCGAGCCCTGCCGGGCAAGCGCCGCGACCTGCGCCACCGTGCCGGCGATATCGGCCGTGTCGGTGTTGGTCATCGACTGCACGACGATCGGCGCGCCGCCGCCCACGGCCACGTCGCCGACCATGACCGGGACCGTCATCCGGCGCGGCAGCGGGCCGGCGCGGTCGGGCAGGCAAGCGAGGGCGACGCGCTCGTTCATGCCATCCTCGCTGTCATGCGGCCTTCGCTCATGGTTCGACCCCACGGCAATGCTCGCAGCGGCCGACGATCTCGACCATCCGGTGCGAGGGCGAGAACAACCGCCCGGCCGTGATCGCGGCGACGGCCTTCTTCGTGGCGGGCGATGAATCCTCGTCGACGCCGCCGCAGGCCTCGCGGATCAGGAAGCGACGACCTCGTTCGCGCCATGGCCGTGCAGGCAGGCGAGATAGGCGTTCTTCGAGGAGAGCCGGTGGACGAAGCCCTGCTCGACCAGGAAGTCGAGCGCGCGATGGATCGAGATCGGCGCGAGCCTGCGCTTGCGGCGAGATGCGGTCGGCGAGGTCATAGGCCCCGACCGGCTTGTGGTCGGCGTGCAGCGCCTCCAGCGCCTTGCGGCGGATCGGCGTCAGGCGCAGGCCGCGCTCGCGGCAGAGCCGCTCGGCCCGCTCCAGCGCCTGCGCGGCATGGCGGCGATGCTCGGGGACATGACGGCGCCCGCCATCCTCATGGCCGCGGTCATGATGCCCGTGATCATGGCCGTCATGCGCGCGGGCATCCTGTGTGCGGGCATCCTGCGTGCGGGACTTGGCGTCTGGCTGCATTTCGGCCGTGTTGCGTTGCAATAGGACATCGGGCAATTTGCCGCGATCATTCTTGGGATCGTCGGCGCAAGCGCCCTTTCGGCACCGAACCTAAGCATTTTTCTTCCCCTTGTCAGGAGCCCGACGCTCATGTTCCTCAAAGACCGCTGCGCCGCCATCACCGGCTCCACCTCGGGCATCGGCCTGGCCTATGCCCGCGCGCTGGCGGCCGAAGGCGCCAATCTCGTGATCAACGGCATCCTGCCCCCGGCGGAGGCCGAAACTCTGCGCGCCGGCCTCGGCGAGGAATTCGGCGTCGAGGTGCTGTTCTCTCCGGCCGACATGACCAAGCCCGCCGAGATCGCCGATTTCATCGCCAGGGCCGAGGCGCGGTTCGGCGCGGTCGACATCCTGATCAACAATGCCGGCGTCCAGCATGTCGCGCCGGTCGACCAGTTCCCGATCGAGAAATGGGACATGATCATCGCGATCAACCTGTCCTCCGCCTTCCATGCGACGCGCGCCGCGCTGCCGAAGATGAAGGCGAAGGGCTGGGGCCGGATCATCAACACGGCCAGCGCGCACGCCTTCGTCGCCTCGCCGTTCAAATCGGCTTACGTCGCCGCCAAGCACGGCATCGCCGGCTTCACCAAGACGGTGGCGCTCGAGGTCGCGACCGAGGGCATCACCGTGAACGCGATCGCGCCGGGCTATGTCTGGACGCCGCTGGCCGAGAAGCAGATCCCCGACACGATGAAGGCGCGCGGCCTGACCAAGGAACAGGTCATCAACGACGTGCTGCTGACGGCGCAGCCGACCAAGGAGTTCGTCACGGTCGAGCAGGTCGCGGCGCTGGCGCTGTTCCTGTGCTCGGACGCGGCCAAATCGATCACCGGCGCGACGCTGCCGATGGATGGCGGCTGGACCGCGGCGTGACGGGCCGGCGCAAGGCCAGCTCCACCCCGGTCAAGGGGCTCGTCGGACCGAAGGCCGAAAAGGCCGTCTCGCTCGCGCTGCAGGGCGGAGGCGCGCATGGCGCCTTCACCTGGGGCGTGCTCGACGCGATCCTGGAGGACGGACGCCTCGCGATCGAGGCGCTGTCGGGCACCAGCGCCGGCGCGATGAACGCGGTCGTGCTCGCCGAGGGCTGGATCGAGGGCGGGACGGAGGGCGCGCGCGCCAAGCTGGAGAGCTTCTGGCGGGCGATCAGCGTCGACGGCAAATATGGCGGCTCGCAGCGCTCGCTGATCGACGCCCTGCTCGGGGCCTGGGGCCGCAGCGGCACGCCGCCGGGGCTGGTCTGGTTCGAGATGGTCTCGAAGGTCGCGAGCCCCTACGACATCAACCCGCTCAACATCAATCCGCTGCGCGGCGTCATCTCCGACCTGATCGACTTCGACAAGGTCCGCGCCTGCGACCAGGTCAAGCTCTTCATCGCGGCGACGAACGTCCGCACCGGCAAGATCAAGGTCTTCAACGGGCCGGAGCTGACGCCGGACCATCTGATGGCGTCGGCCTGCCTGCCGCTGCTGTTCCAGGCGGTGAAGATCGGCGAGGAAGCCTATTGGGACGGCGGCTACATGGGCAATCCCGCGCTGTTCCCGCTGTTCTACGAGGCCCATTGCGACGACGTCATGCTGGTCCAGATCAACCCGCTGCGGCGCAGGGAGCTGCCGACCAAGGCGCGCGAGATCCAGGACCGTCTGAACGAGATCACCTTCAACGCCTCGCTGCTGCGGGAGCTGCGCGCGATCGACTTCGTCACCCGGCTGGTCGACGCCGGCAAGCTGCCGACCGACGAGTACAAGCGCGTGCTGATGCACCGCATCGACGGCGGCTCGCCGCTGGCCGAGCTGACCTCGTCCTCGCGGCTGAACTCCGAATGGCGTTTCCTGCTGCGCCTGCGCGACATGGGCCGCGCCGCCGCGAGGCGCTGGCTCAAGCGCAACTACGAGGCGATCGGCAAGGTCGGCACGCTCGACCTGAAGGAGGCGATCTCCTGACGCAGCCCGTCATTGCGAGCGTGAGCGAAGCAATCCTGGGAGGCGCAGAGCAAGACGCTGGATCGCTTCGCCGCGCTCGCAATGGCGGGAGACGTCCCTCGATCCGGCGGCGCTTGCGAAAGTCCAACCGAACAGGCAATCACCCAAACGAAGCCGTTTCCAGAACGATAGAGATGTCCATGAGCAAGCTGATCGTCACCGCCGGCCCCTACACCTTCGACGCCAGGCTGGAGCTGGAGGCCGCGCCGAAGACCTGCGCCGCCTTCATCCGCCACATGCCCTTCGCCTCCAGGATCGTGCATGTGCGCTGGTCGGGCGAGGGAGTCTGGATGCCGCTCGGCGAACTCGATTTCGGCGTCGGCTACGAGAACCATACGAGCTACCCCGCGCCCGGCCAGATCATCCTCTATCCCGGCGGCATCAGCGAGACCGAGATCCTGCTCGCCTATGGCGGCGTGCATTTCGCCAGCAAGGTGGGCCAGCTCGCCGGCAACCACTTCATCACCCTGACCTCGGGGCTGGAGAACATCTACCCGCTCGGCCGCAAGACGCTCTGGGAAGGCGCGCAGGATATCAGGTTCGAGCTGGCGTAATTCTACTGGGGAGGCCGTCTGGCGCGGCCGCCTGCGCTTCCGGTGCTCACGGACACAGGTCCGCCGCGCTCCGGTTCTCGACCGCCACGCCAGCCGATCCACCCCAGCGAATTTCCGTCGAGGCGCGCATCATGTCTAATTCCGTCAGCAGAACGCCGCTTCCTCAATTCGACACCGATGAGGCTGCCCAACGCTTCGTCGCCGAGGCGGATCTGACCGGCCTCGATCCCTCGGGCGGGACTGTTATCCAGTACGAACTCCAGCCCAAGAACGCCGACGTGCATCTGCGGATGCCCAAGCCGTTGCTCGACGCCGTGAAGGCAGAGGCGGACCCTGCCGGGATGCCTCATCAGCGTTTCATCCGACAGACGCTTGAAGCCGCTTTGAAAACGGCCAAGCGGCGTGCGTGATCCCCCATCGCGGCACCCGCGGATTCTTGCGCCGCCGCGCCGAAATTAGCGCGGCCGGCGGATTGCGCGCTCCGTCCAACGCGGCCATGATTTCGTTCCGCGAGGAACCAATCTCCATGGTCGCTCTGCCCAGGGCCGACATCGTTCTCCGAAACGGCCCCGTCTATCCCGGGCTGAAGGAGGGCTATGCGACGGCGGTCGCGCTCTGGGCCGGCAAGGTGCTGGCGACGGGCTCGCCCTTGGAGCTGGAGGCGCCGATCGGGCCGGGGACCAAGGTGATCGACCTCGCCGGGCGCATGGCGACGCCCGGCCTCCACGAGGCGCATCCGCACCATCCAACGCCTCAGCCTTTCGACCACGCCGGAGCCTGCCCATGACCATCACCCTCATCCGCAACGCGAGCTGGATCGTCGCCTACGACGCCAGGGCCAAGGGCCATGTCTATCTGCGCGACGGCGATGTCGCCTACGAGGGCGACAAGCTGATCCATGTCGGCGGCTCGTATCGCGGCCAGGCCGACGTGACGATCGACGGGCGCGGGCGCATGGTGATGCCCGGCCTCGTCAACATCCACTCGCACCCGTCGTCGGAGGCGATGACCAAGGGCTGGAACGACGAGCTCGGCTCGCCGAAGATGTACGGCACCGCGCTCTACGAGTTCATGCCGCTGTTCCGCTGCGACGCGGCCGGCATCAAGTCCTGCGCGCAGGTGACCTATTCCGAACTCCTGATGTCGGGCGTCACCACGCTGGTCGACATGTCGGTCGCCTGGGACGGCTGGCTCGAGACCTTCAAGGCGTCCGGCCTGCGCGGCGTCTTCTCGCCGATGTACCGCTCGGCGCGCTGGTACACCGACAACGGCCATCTCGCGAAATACGAATGGGACGCCAAGACCGGCGAGGCCGCGATGGCGGCCGCCATGAAACTGCTCGACCAGGTCGCGGCCGACGATTCCGGGCGCCTTTCCGGCATGGTCTCGCCCTCGCAGATCGACACCTGCACGCCGGAGCTGATCCAGGCCAGCTTCGAGGAAGCCGAGAAGCGCAAGGTCCCCTTCCAGATCCACGCCGCCCAGAGCGTCGTCGAGTTCCACGAGATCACGCGCCGCCACGGCATGACCCCGGTCGAATGGCTCGAGCATCTCGACGTGCTCGGGCCGTTCTCGATCATCGGCCACGGCATCTTCCTCGACCACCACTCCTCGGTGAAATGGCCGGCCACCGACGACATGGGCGCCCTCGTCGAGACCGGCACGAACGTCGCCCATTGCCCGATCGTGTTCCAGCGCCGCGGCATCGCGATGCAGAGTTTCGGGCAATACGTCGCCGCCGGCATCAATGTCGGCATCGGCACCGACACCTATCCGCATCACATGCTGGAGGAACTGCGCGCCGTCTGCATCGGCTCGCGCATGATGGCGGAGGACGTCTACGACCTGCGCACCTCCGACGCCTTCAACGCCGCGACGCTCGGCAGCGCCAAGGCGCTCGGCCGCAACGATATCGGCCGGCTCGCCAAGGGCGCCAAGGCCGACATCGTCGTCGTCGACGTGACCCATCCGATGATGCGGCCTTTGCGCGACCCCGTCCGCAGCCTGATCTACGCGGCGGGCGAGCGCGCCGTCACCACGGTCGTCGTCGACGGCGTCACCGTGGTCGAGAACGGCAAGGTGCTGACGATCGACTATGCGTCCGCCGCCGCCGAGCTGGAGGAGGCGCAGCGCCGGGCCGAGCCGAACGTCAGGGATCTCGACTGGGCCAAGCGCGACCATCTCGAGATCTCGCCGCTGACCTTTCCGGCCGGAAAGGGCTGAGCGCGGGCGCCGAGGCGGCCCCAGGTTGCAAAGCCGCGCGGCTGCGGCCAAAGACGGGCCGTCTTCCCGGGATCGCATCGTCATGGACGCTCACGACAAACGCCTCGCCGCGCTGCGGCGCCTGCTGAGCGAGGCTTATGGCCGGCTAGGACTCAAGCTGGGTTTCGCCCTCTGGGACGGCAGCCGCGTGCCGGCCGACTGGCCCGAAGACGGTCTCGCGATCGCGATCCGCGACGCCGGCGTCGTCGCGGCGCTGTTGCGCCGGCCCAAGCTCGATACGCTCTTGAACCTGCACATTTCCGACCGCATCGCCATCCTCAACGGTTCGATCTTCGATCTCGCTACGGCGCGGCCGGAGGGCAAGATCGGCCGGCTCGCCCGCACCATCCCCAAGGCTGCGGTCTTCGATGTCGCCCGCCGCTTCCTGTTCGCGCCGGGTTCGGCGCCCGCGGCCGTGGCGCATCGCAACGGCGACGAGATCGCGCGAGACGGCGCGCCGGCCACCAACAAGGCCAATGTCGCCTACCACTACGACGTCTCGAACGCGTTCTACCGGCTCTTCCTCGACGAGGACATGGTCTACACCTGCGCCTATTTCACCGAGGACCATGGCGATATCGGCCGCGCCCAGCGCGACAAGCTCGACATGATCTGCCGCAAGCTGCGCCTCAGGCCCGGCGACCGCTTTCTCGACATCGGTTGCGGCTGGGGCGCGCTCGTCTGCCACGCCGCGCAGCATTACGGCGTCGAGGCCCATGGCGTGACGCTGGCCGAGGAGCAGCTCAAGCTGGCCCGCGAGAAGGTCGCGCGGCTCGGGCTGCAGGACCGGGTGACGCTGCATCTGCGCGACTTCACCCAGATGGAAGGAGAGTTCGACAAGATCTCCTCGATCGGGATGTTCGAGCATGTCGGCATCGCCAACCATCCCGATTACTTTCGCGCGGTGAACCGGCTGCTGCGGCCGCGCGGCCTGTATCTGCACCACTCCATCTCGCGACGCGCCAAGAAGACCGACAAGGCCTTCAAGCGGATGCCGGCCGAGTATCGCGCGCTGGTGCGCTACATCTTTCCCGGCGGCGAGCTCGACCATCTCGGCATGTCGATCGCCAATCTCGAGCGCTTCGGCTTCGAGGTCCACGACGTCGAGGGCTGGCGCGAGCATTACCAGCGCACGACGCGGCTGTGGTGGGAGCGTCTGAGCGCGCGGCAGGCCGAGGCCGAGGCCGAGATCGGCCCCGAACGCACGCGGATGTGGCTGCTCTATCTCGCGGGCTGCTCGCTCGCCTTCGAGCGCGGCGGCGCGATGGTCAACCAGACCCTGGCCTCGAAGCGCCGCAAGGGCGCGTCGGGCCTGCCGCTGACGCGGGCTGATCTGTATGGGCAGTAAGGCGATCGGTAATGGCCAGTCGGAAGAATTCGCAGTCCGACTGCCGACTGCCGACTGTTCCTATTTCTTCACGAACAAGTCCAGCTTGCCGTAATGCTCGGCCAGCAGATAGTAGAAGGTCAGGCGCGACTTGGTCCTGTCCGACTTCATGTGCTCGCAGATCGCCTTGATCGAGGCGTCGAGATCGGCGGTCTTGAGGCCGAGCTTCTTCTTCAGGAAATTCTCGCGCACCCGCCCGAGTTCGGTCGCATCGCTGCAGGCGACGTAGCGGGTGTCGGCCTTGCCCATCACGAGCGCATAGGATTTCGACATGCCGGCAACAGCCGCCTCGTTGACGGTTTTCCTGGCGAATTTCTTGACGTCGGCGAGATGATCCATCGTTAGCCCCTCATGAGCCCGCCGCCTGCCGCTTCGGGCTTTCCTGTTGTCGTGCACGGAAACGTTAACGCGGTTTTTTGCCGCAGGCGAGGGGCGGCTGTCGTCGCGACGGATTTTTCGATGCCGCATTGCGGCATGAAATGTCAGGGCGGCACGACGACCGGCGCGCCCATGCGAACGCGGGCGTAGAGGTCGATCACGACCTCGTTGTGCCCGGCGCTACCTGTTCAGCCACCAGATCGAGACGGTGAGCACCGTCGCGAATGACACCCAGGCGACATAGGGCCATTGCAGGTTCGCCGCGAGCCGGTCGAGCGGGCGGAAGGCCGCGATCATGGCGAGGATCATCGCGATGAAGGCGACGATCACGACGATGCCGCCGAGCGGGCTGTTCAGCCCGAAGAAGACGCAGGACCAGAGCACGTTGAGCCCGAGCTGGACGTGATAGGCGGTCAGCGCCCAGGCCCTGCCCGGCGCGGCCGCCGGCAGGCGCAGGATGCGGAAGACGCTGTAGGCCATCAGCGCGAACAGAACCGTCCAGACCGGCCCGAACAGCCAGTTCGGCGGGTTGAAGGGCGGCTTGACCAGCGTCGCATACCAGGTCGGAATCTGCGGCATCGTCACCGCGTTGCCGATCAGCGAGGCCGCGACGACCGGCGCGATGGCGATCAGGATGTCGACCCAGACGGGCCGGGGCGCGGTTCGGGCGTGGTCGGTCGTGGTGCTCATCTCCGCGACATGGGGCAGCGCCGCGCGCCCGGCAAGGGCATGCCCTGCAAGAGGCGGCCTTGCACGAGGCCCGCCGGCTGCGCCAGATGGCCGCGTCGGTCTCTCATGGAACCTCATCCGGATACCTCATGGCCAAGCGCTCGCTCCACCCCCGCTCCCTCGCCGCGCAGGCCATGGGCAAGATCGACCCGCAGACCAGGGGCGTGGTCACGCCGATCCACATCGCCACGACCTATGTCCGCGACGAGGACAACGCCTATTCCTCCGGCTTCGTCTATGGTCGGCCCGACAACGAGACGGTGCGCGAGGCCGAAGCCGTGCTCGCCATGCTCGAAGAGGCGAAGGCCGGAGCGTTGCTGTTCGGCTCAGGAATGGCCGCGGCCACCGCCGTCTTCCAGGCGCTCTCGCCCGGCGATCACGTCGTCGCCTCCAAGGTGATGTATTGGGGCCTGCGCGCCTGGCTCCTGACCGAGGCGACGCGCTGGGGTCTGAAGATCGAGTTCGTCGAGACCGACGATCTCGCCGCGATGCGGGCCGCGGTGAAACCCGGCGTCACCAAGCTGGTCTGGGCCGAGACGCCGTCGAATCCGCTCTGGAGCATCACTGATATCGCAGCCCTTGCCGAAATCACCCGCAAGGCCGGAGCGAAGCTCGCGGTCGATTCGACCTGCGCCTCGCCGGTGCATACGCGGCCGCTGACTCTCGGCGCCGACATCGTCATGCATGCTGCGACCAAGGTGCTGAACGGCCATTCCGACGTCGTCGCGGGCGTGCTCTGCGCCAGCGAGGACGACGATTTTTGGGCCCGCATCAAGACGGTTCGCAAGGGCCAGGGCGGCATCCTCGGCCCCTTCGAGGCCTATCTCCTGATGCGCGGCCTGCGCACGCTGCATGTCCGGCAGGAGCGCCAGTCGGCCTCGGCGATGACGCTGGCCGAGAGGCTCGCCGCCCATCCGCTGGTGGCGCGCGTGCTTTATCCCGGCCTGCCGCAGCATCCCGGCCACGACATCGCCGCGCGCCAGATGGAGGGCGGCTTCGGCTACATGCTCTCGGTGCAGGTGACGGGCGGCGAGGCCGCCGCGATCAAGGCCGCCGCCCATGTCGAGCTCTACAAGCGCGCGACCTCGCTCGGCGGCGTCGAGAGCCTGATCGAGCACCGCGCCTCGATCGAGGGCGCGGGCTCGCCCTGCCCGACCGATCTGCTGCGCCTCTCGACCGGCATCGAGGATGTCGGCGACCTCTATGACGATCTCGACCAGGCGCTGAAGGCGGGGCATTCCTAGGCCCAAATCCCCTTCGCAACCGCCAGCAGGCGCGTCCGCTTCGCCAAGCCGTTGCGGCCGCCATTGATCATCTGGGCGCCCGCGAATACCTGGTGAATTTGGCGAGCGGTGGGGCGGCGGATGGGTCGGGAACGCGAATTGGCGTC